>JAZLEH010000251.1:0-9201 GCA_045615165.1 Eubacteriales bacterium
TGCAGGACCGAATCATTCGGCTCTCGGCGAGCTTGTAATAAACGAGATTTATTATAGGTTAATACGCGAATTAATTATTAAAGAAAATATTTTTGAATCTGATTTCGTTAAAATTCTTGTTTCTCGCGGATCTTTATCCAAGGCGATCGGACAAAAGAGAAGAAATCTTATAAGATTAAAGCAGGAATTTAAAACGCTTGATATAAAGATTGCGGAATGCGATGAGCTTTCCGATTACAGTATAAAGACAGAAAGGTGAGAAGATGTATTTAAAGTCACTTGAGCTTCACGGATTTAAATCATTCCCTAACAGAACCGTTCTGACGTTTGAGCGTGGCGCTACGGTAGTCGTCGGCCCTAACGGAAGTGGTAAGTCGAACATATGCGACGCTATGCGCTGGGTTCTCGGTGAGCTTTCAAGCCGTAATATCCGCGGTAGTAAAATGGAAGACGTTATCTTTGGCGGTACGGACGACCGTCGCCAGATGGGATTCGCCGAGGTATCCGTAACGTTTGACAATACCGATCCCGATAACAGACTTGAAACCGATTTTGAAGAGGTTACCGTAACGCGCAGATATTTCAGAACCGGTGAAAGCGAATATCTTATCAACCGCGAAAAGGCAAGACTCCGCGATATCTATGAATTGTTTATGAATACCGGTGTCGGACGCGAGGGATATTCAATAATCGGACAGGGTAAGATCGCTGAGATCATATCGAAGAAGAGCGATGAGCGCCGTCAGATATTTGAGGAAGCGGCGGGCATTTCAAAATACAGGAAGAGAAAAGAAGAGGCGGAGAGAAAGTTAAAGGCGACTCAGGAAAACCTTGACCGCGTTAAGGATATTCTCTCTGTGCTTCAGGATCGCGTCGTTCCGCTTGAAAAGGATGCGCAGAAGGCTCGCGAGGGTCTTGCGATATACGAGGAAAAAAAGCGCGCAGACGTCTCTCTTTGGCTTTACGATTCCGAGAAGATCATCGGAGATATCGAAAAAGCAGAGAACGCTTGGAAGCTTTCAAAGCACGAGCTTGAGATAATCGATCAGGTTATCGCCGACCTCGAAGCGCAGGCAAACACTCTTTATGAAAAGACTCAGTCGAACAGACTCGTTTCCGAAAGACTTATAACGCAGATACGTGAGACTGATAAAAAGCTTCACGATCTTGATAGCTCGCTTCAGATGGCTGATTCGGAATTCAGACATTCCGCAGAGCTTATCAGTCACGCAAAGGCGAGAATTGCCGAGCTTGACGGAAGCAAGAGCAATCTTCTTGCAAGAAGAGGAGAATACGACTCGAGAAAGGCTGAATTTGAGGATTCGCTTAAAAAGCTTCTTGACAGTCGTCTTGAGTTCCTCTCCGCGCAGCAGACCCTTAAGGATCAGGTCGCAGAGGCAAAGAAGCTTCTTGACGAGGCGCTTGACGAGCTTATCGTTGAGGAAAACACCTCCACCGATCTTAAGGTTCGTATTGACGTTCTTAAGAATTCCAAGGTCAGCGACAACACAAAGTCCGCTGATATTGAAAAAGAGATAGAGAAATACGAGCAGGAGGGAAGAGCGTTAAAGGAGGAAGCCGACAGATGCGAGGCTAACGCCGCAGGATTCAAGGCGAAGATCGCCGATAAGGATCAGATCATCTCGGATTCCGCAAGCGCTATCGACGAGCTTACCGCGACGAGAGAAAACGTTCTCTCCGAGCTTAACGTTGCAACCGTTGAAAGAGACACCCTTACTCAGCGCGCTGATATGCTTCAGCGAATGACCGAGCATTTTGAGGGATATCACGAGAGCATCAAGTTCGTTATGCGTGAGTATAACGCAGGAAGAATAAGCGGAAACGGTAAAATATACGGCCCGCTTTCAACCCTCGTTAACGTAGATAAGAAATATATAACCGCTATTGAGACGGCTCTCGGAACGAGCCTTCAGAACATCGTCGTTGATAACGAGGAGATGGCAAAGGCTGCAATGGGCGCTCTTAAGCGCGCAAATGCAGGTAGAGCAACCTTCTATCCCATCAGCGCGATAAGATCGATGAGCGAAACCGATGAGATCAGACAGACTGCTTCAATGCAGGGATACGTTGGTCGCGCCGATAAGCTCGTAAACACCGATAATAAATACAGATCGATCGTTGAATGGCTTCTTCTCAGAACGGTTGTATTTGACAATATTGATAACGCGTCGATTGCGGCAAAGAAGCTTGGATATAAGGTCAAGCTCGTTACCCTCGACGGTCAGATAATCAATGCCGGCGGTGCATTCACCGGCGGTAGCGCGAAAAAGGACAGCGGTATTCTTTCCAGACTTACCGAAATATCCTCTCTTCGCGACAAGGCGAAGAATCTCGGCGTAACTATCGATAAGAAGCGCCAAGAGGTTGAACGCATAAATTCCGAAATCAAGGCAACGCAGGAAAGGCTTAAGAATGCGGAGCAGGAGAAGGAGCTTCTTCTCACGCTTTCACGCTCTCAGTTTGCGGCTCTTGATAATGCGAACGCACAGTATTCCGCAAACAGAAATATAGTTGAAAAGCTTACCTTCGACTATAACAACCTCATTGGACAGCAGTCTGTTGCAGAGGCTGAGATCACGAGACTTGCAGGCGAGTATGACGCAGCTCTCGAGAGAATTGCCGCGCTTAAGAAGTTCAGAGAAGAGAAAAGCGCTGATGCAGGCGTGCTTGACGAAAAGTGCGACGAGCTTGAACAGAAGGCGAACGAGATCTATATAAGGATCACGGAAACCCGTAAGGATATAGAGGGCGTTCAGCAGCTCATTGATAATATTAATTCGCAGATCGCCGATATCGAATCGGACAAGGATGCTCAGAATGCGAGAATCGAGGATCTCACCTCCAAGAGAGATAATATCGACAACGTAAAGGCAGAGGGCAGAGCAGAGTACGAGGCTCTTGAAGCTGAGCTCGAGCGACTCAATGCAGAGCGTCGCGAGGTCGAATCGGGAAGCGACGAGTTCGAAAAGGAGCTTGCCGTTCTCCGTGAAAAAACTAAGGAAAAGAATGCGAGCCGTCAGACCTTCTACGAGGCGATGATCAAGAATGAGAACGCGTATAATCACTTCCTTGAGGTTCAGGATAAGCTTGGTTCACAGCTTTGGGACGAGTATGAAATTACTTATGAGGACGCAGTTGCGCTTGAATATCCCGCAGTAACCGAGGAAAACCGCGACGAGATCCGCGAGATCCAGAACACCTGCAAAGCAAAGCTTCGCAGACTCGGTAACTTCAATCCCGGTGCTATCGAGGAATACGCAGAGGTCAAGACGCAGTATGATTCACTTAATACTCAGTTCGTTGACCTTACGAACTCCTACGACGAGCTTACGGGCATTATATCCCGTATAGAAGAGGAGATGCGCTCAAGCTTTATCACCGCGTTTGAGGCAATTAACAAGAACTTCGGTATCACCTTTAAGGAGCTCTTCGGAGGCGGTAATGCAGAGCTTTCGCTCGTTGATCCCACCGACGTGCTTACGACGGGTATTGAGATCAAGGCGGCACCTCCCGGCAAGATAATCAAGAGCTTGTCACTCCTTTCCGGTGGTGAGCAGTCGTTCGTTGCAATTGCGCTTTTGTTCGCTATTCTTAAAGTTAACCCGACTCCGTTCTGTATTCTTGACGAGATCGAGGCGGCACTTGACGAGGTCAACGTATTCAGATTCGGCGAATACATTAAGAAATTTGCCGACGGAACGCAGTTTATTCTTATCACCCACCGTAGAGGTACGATGGAGATAGGTGACAGACTTTACGGTGTAACGATGCCCCAGAGAGGTATCTCTCAGGCAATTGAGCTTAACGTAAATGAAATAGAAGGAAAGCAGAGGGAACTTTTAGATGGGGTTCTTTGACAAATTAAAGAGCGGTCTTTCCAAGACTAAGAGTGCAATCGTTGGCAAGATCGACAATCTTTTTAAGAGCTTCAGAAAGGTTGATGAAGATCTTTTTGATGAGCTTGAAGAGCTTTTGATCTCGGCGGACATCGGTGTTAATACGACCGAAGAAATACTTGATGAGCTTCGCGAGATCGTAATAGATAATAAAATTAAAGAGCCGGAGGAGGTTAAGACCGAGCTTTTCCGCATGCTCCGCGAGCTTATCGGAGAGCATGAGCCGCTTAAGCTCGGAACTACTCCCTCGGTAATTCTCGTTATCGGAGTTAACGGAGTAGGCAAAACGACCTCTATCGGAAAAATATCAGCAGAGCTTAAATCGCAGGGCAAAAAGGTTGTAGTTGCGGCGGCAGATACTTTCAGAGCCGCTGCGGCAGAGCAGCTTACCGTTTGGTGCGACAGAGCGGGCGTTGATATCGTTAAGCAGGCGGCGGGAGCAGATCCTGCATCGGTCGTGTTTGACGCGATCAACTCGGCAAAGAGCAAAAAGGCTGACGTCGTTATCGTTGATACCGCAGGCAGACTCCATAACAAGAAAAATCTTATGGATGAGCTTGCGAAGATCGACAGAGTTATCAGCCGCGAGCTTGCCGGATGCGATAAGGAGACCCTCCTCGTTCTCGATGCAACTACCGGTCAGAATGCTGTTATGCAGGCAAAGGAATTCAAGGGAGCGTCCGATATCACCGGTCTTATCCTTACGAAGCTTGACGGTACTGCTAAGGGAGGCATCGTTCTCTCTGTCAAGAAGGAGCTTGGAATTCCGGTCAAGTTTATCGGCGTTGGTGAGAAGATCGACGATATGAAGCCCTTCGATCCCGATGATTTTGCAAAAGCATTGTTTGAACAGGAAGATTAATTATGATCACAAGTAAACAAAGAGCTTATCTTCGCTCGCTTGCGACAAACCTCGATACCATTTTCCAGATCGGAAAGGGTGGTATTTCCGAGGAGATCTGCACGCAGATCGCAAACGCGCTTGAGGCGAGAGAGCTTATTAAAGCAAGAGTTCTTGATAACAGCGGATATACCGCTAAGGAGGCGGCAAACGAGATCGCAGAGGCGATCGAGTGCGAGGTCGTTTCCTGTGTCGGAACTAAATTCGTTTTATATAAGGAATCCGTAAAAAAGAAGAGGATCGAGCTTTGATAAAGAAGCAACGCATCGGAATTTACGGCGGAACGTTTAATCCTCCTCACGCAGGGCACGTTGGTGCGGCGCTTGGTTTTCTTAATGCCGTTGAGCTTGACGAGCTTCTTATTATGCCGGCTTTTCTTCCGCCGCATAAGGAATTTGTAAGCACGGTCTCAACCGAGGACAGATTAACCATGGCGGATCTTGCGTTTTCGGATATTGAAAAGGCGACCGTTTCCGACCTTGAAATAAAAAGAGGAGGCAAAAGCTATACGGCCTTGACTCTTGAAGAGCTTTCATCTCCCGATAGAGAGCTGTATTTTCTTTGCGGAACGGATATGATCCTTACGATGGATCAATGGTATTGCCCCGAGAGGATATTCGAGCTTGCGACGATATGCTACGTAAGGCGCGAAACCGATATCGAAAACGATACGAAAATTTCCGAGAAAACGAATGAATATATAAAAAAATTTAATGCGAGAATTATTCCCGTGCCGCTTTCGGTAACGGACGTTTCATCAAGCGAGCTGAGAGAGAAGCTTGCGTCACGCGAATATGCGGGAGAGCTTCTTCCAAGGTCGGTTTATGAATATATTCTCGAAAAGGGTCTTTATAAATGACTGTTTCAAAAGAAATGATTTCTTCAATTGAAGCGCAGGTCAAGGCTAAATTATCCGAAAAGCGTTTTTTGCATACCGTTGCGGTTTCAAAAATGGCGAAAAAGCTCTCGGAATTTTGCCTGCCCGAGCTTGAAAACGAAATCGTTATAGCGTCGCTTTTACACGATATTACGAAAGAGTATAAAGCAGACGAGCAGCTTGAATTAATTCGGAAATACGGACTCACCGTTGGCGAAGAAACGAAAAAATCGCCTGCGGTACTCCATTCCTTCACCGCCGAAGCGTACGTAGAGCGCAATTATCCCGAATTTGCCACTCCCGTAATTCTTTCGGCAATCAGAAATCACACTCTCGGCGCTCCGGACATGTCGATTTCGGATATGATCGTTTTTCTTGCTGATTACATTGAGGAAACGCGGAGGATCGATTCCTGCATTAAAACGCGAGAATTCGTCCTTGAAAATATGCGAGCTGATGATATCGAAGGAAACAGGGATGTATTGATAAAAGCCTGTATTATGTCGATCGATTCCACGATTTTTCACCTAATTGAAGAAAAAAAACATATAAACACGCAAAACGTATTGACAAGAAATGCTTTATTGAGTAAAATATAACTCAATTGAATATACTCGATCTGCAGAAACTAAGTAAAAAAAGGTTTTTGTATGAGAGTGTATTGTAAGGCGGTATTTTCGCTTTTAATTGTATTATCGGTTATGATAGCAAACGCTTCGTTTGCGTTTGTATACGCGAAGGATTTGACCGACGAGAGTATATATCTTCTTGTCGGAATTGATGAGGCGGGTGAGAACACCGACTCGCTTATGCTCGTTAAGCTTTCATCGGATAGGGAATCGATCTCGGTCGTTCATATTCCGAGGGATTCATTAATTAAGAACGACGATGGATTCTCTAAGATCAACGCCGTGTTTTCAAGAGCAAGATTGAGCGGACTTAGCGAGCTTTTTGCGCTTTCGGCTCTTCGTGAATATATCTCTGATATCTTTTCGCTTGATATAGACTGTGGATTTCTTATTTCCAAGGAAGCCGTCGTTCGGCTCGTTGATGCGATTTCGGGCGTAGATATTAAAATAGACGAAGATTTAAATATCACGGATTCAAAAGGGAACACCCTTCTCAGATTAAGATCCGGCATAAATCACCTTTCCGGAAGCGAAGCGTATATTTTTCTTCGTCACAGAGCTAGCTACGCCGATGCAGATATCGGAAGGATCAAGGCGCAGGACAGATTTATTGAAGGGCTTTTTAATAAGCTTCGAGAAGTTAGGGGCTTATCCGCTTTTACAACCTTTTATCGGATTTACGATAAATACGTTGTGAATGATGCGGAACACGGAGACCTGTTAAGACTTTCGCTTGCGATATCCGATAAAACGAAACCGAAAAGCATTGATTTTTATACTCTCCCCGGGGAGGAGATACGCAAGAACGGTGTTTCTTATTACGCCTTGAATCCCCAAAAGACGGATTCCATCATTAAAGGCATTCTGGATATCAATGGTGGAGTTAAAGACAATTCGATATTTATTCCGTGAATAACGGTTTAAAGTATACCAACTTGTAAGAAAGGAACGTTATATATGGAAAACGTCATAAATGATGTATTATCCAAGGCAGAATCGGTTGATCTTGCCAGAGCTATTGCGGAAATACTCATTGAGAAAAAGGCGATCGACGTTAAAATGTTCAACGTGACCGAGGATAGCTCGATTACTGATTTTTACGTTAACGCCACCGGCCGCTCTTCGACCAACGTTGCGGCGCTTGCCGACGAGATAACCTATAAGATCGGTCTTATGGGAAGAAACGAGCTTCGCGTTGAGGGAAGAAGCGCTAACGCGTGGATACTCGTTGATTACGGCGACGTTATCGTTAACGTGTTTGACAGACAGTCGCGCGAATTTTATAACTTTGACAGACATTTGCCCGAGGGATCAGAGGTTGATATCTCAGATATCGTTAAGGCAGTTGATGAAAAATATACTATAAACAATAAGAAGGAAAGCTAAGATGATTTACGATTACAAAGGCATAGAAGCCAGATGGCAGAAAAAGTGGGACGAAAAAAATGCATTCGCAGCGAAGCAGGATTTCACCCTTCCCAAATATTTCGCACTCGTTGAATTCCCTTATCCCTCGGGACAGGGTCTTCACGTAGGACATCCCCGTCCTTATACCGCTCTTGATATCGTTTCAAGAAAGAAGAGAATGCAGGGCTATAACGTGCTCTTCCCGATGGGATGGGATGCTTTCGGTCTTCCCACCGAAAACTATGCAATCAAGAATAAGATACATCCCAAGATCGTTACCGAGAGAAACGTTGCAAGATTCAAGTCCCAGCTTAAGGCACTCGGTCTCTCGTTTGACTGGTCGCGTGAGATCAACACCACCGATCCCAACTACTATAAGTGGACTCAGTGGATTTTCCTTCAGCTCTTCAAGAAGGGGCTTGCATATAAAAAGGAGATGGCAGTTAACTTCTGCACCTCTTGTAAGGTAGTTCTTGCAAACGAAGAGGTTGTTGGCGGCGTTTGTGAAAGATGCTCCTCCGAGGTTATCAGAAAGGTTAAGAGCCAGTGCATGCTCAAGGTAACCGAGTATGCAGACAGACTTATTTCCGGCCTTGAAGGTCTTGATTTCATTGAGAGAGTAAAGACTCAGCAGATCAACTGGATCGGTAAGTCAAACGGTGCTGAAATAGACTTTAAGACTACCGAGGGCGATAAGCTAAGAGTATATACCACAAGATGCGATACTCTCTTCGGTGCAACCTATATGGTTATCGCTCCCGAGCATGAGTTCGTAGAGAAGTGGAAGAGCTCTCTTACCAACTATGACGAGATCGTTGCTTATAAAGCAGAGGCGGCTAAGAAGTCCGATTTTGAGCGTACCGAGCTTGCAAAGGATAAGACTGGCGTTGAGCTTAAGGGCGTTAAGGCTATCAACCCTGCAAACGGCAAGGAAATTCCGATCTTTATCTCAGATTACGTTCTCGCAGGCTACGGAACCGGTGCTATTATGGCAGTTCCCGCGCACGACGAGCGTGACTGGGATTTCGCTAAGAAGTTCGATCTTCCTATCATTGAGGTTGTAGAAGGCGGCAACGTTCAGGAGGCCGCATTCACCGACGTTGAAACCGGTAAGCTGGTAAATTCCGGCTTCCTTAACGGACTTGAGGTTGAGGATGCAAAGAAGAAAATGATCGAGTTCGTCGAGAAAGAGGGAATAGGCGAGGCAAAGGTTAACTTCAAGCTTCGTGACTGGGTATTCTCCCGCCAGAGATATTGGGGCGAGCCCATTCCTCTCGTGAACTGCGAGAAGTGCGGTTGGGTTGCAATTCCCGAATCTGAGCTTCCCGTTGAGCTTCCCGACGTTGATTCCTACGAGCCGACTGAAAACGGCGAGTCACCTCTTTCTCTTATGAATGATTGGGTAAATTGCAAGTGTCCTGCCTGCGGCGGTCCTGCAAAGCGTGAAACCGATACTATGCCTCAGTGGGC
>JAZLEH010000252.1:0-4015 GCA_045615165.1 Eubacteriales bacterium
AAAGAAGTTCGAGGTAGGAAGAGATGATATGTCTGCGGCAGGCGAAGGAATCGCTGACGTTGACGTAGCACTCACCACTCGTGAGCTTGCAAGAATGATCGGCCGTGCAGGCATTAAGTTCACTGCTCTTCCCGATGAAGAATTTGACACGCCCCTCGGTCTTGACACAGGTGCGGCAGTTATCTTCGGTGCTACCGGCGGTGTTATGGAAGCGGCGCTTCGTACTGCAAACGACGTTCTTACCGGCAAGGATAACAAGGAGCTTGTATTCTCCGAGGTTCGCGGAACTGAGGGACTTAAGGAAGCTACCTATAATATCGCAGGTATGGATATCAAGGTTGCGGTTGCATCCGGCGCGGCTAACGCTAAGCTCGTTATGGACAAGATCGCAAGCGGCGAAGCTGATTGGACCTTCGTTGAGATCATGGGATGCCCCGGCGGTTGCGTAAACGGCGGCGGACAGCCTATCCAGCCTCAGCACGTTCGTGATACCGTTGACCTCAAGGCTGTAAGAGCTAAGGCTCTTTACGATCAGGACGAGGCAATGACCATGCGCAAGTCTCACGAGAACCCCGTTATCAAAGAGGTTTATGAAAATTACTTCAAGGGCGGTTACGGTTGCCACGCGGCTCACCACGCTCTTCACACCTCTTACGTTGCTCGTAAGAGATTCGGCAAGTAATTTATCGCTGAATACAAAAAACACGATTCGCAAGAATCGTGTTTTTTGTTATATTGTTTTGTTTTTACCATTCAACCGCAATTACGGGTGCTTCGTTTGAGAGCTCGTCGATCGGAATATTTCTTATAAGAAGATATTCATCGGCAAGGGTCTTATCATATCCGAAGTTGCGCGGAAGATGATCCATTTTAAATTCAAGGCTTTCGCCTGTGTTGAGAAGAGTTGCCTTTTTTGGCATTCCCTTAGGGCACTTTATCGAAACCGCGTTCGACACGATTCCGTCATAGAAGTGGAAGTAGCTGACGCTTCCCTTTTTGTTAACGATGTACTTATTCGCTACGATTCCGTAGTTGTGTGCATCCTCTTCGCATTCTTCAAGTGACTCGGAGACCATATTATACCACTTGCCTATCGCTCTGATACGGCTTGCATATTCCTCGGTTATAAGGCCGTATTTATCAGGGCCGACATTCATAAGATAGCTTCCACCGAGCGCCATAATTCTGTCGATCGAGTTTATGAGGTATCGAAGACTATGGAAGTTCTCCTCCTCGCGATATCCCCAGCTCAATTCGCCGATGGAGTTGCACGCCTCGGTCATACGCTCGAATCTCTTAAATTCCTTATCGCCAACCTCGCGCTCAGGAGTGGAGAAATCTCCCTTTCCGTATCCTCTGTCGTTGATGAAGATGCCGGGCTGAAGCTTTCTTACAAGCTCGTTCATCTCGGGAACTTCGATCTTCGGCGGGATATCCCAGAAGAGTGTATATATCTTTCCGTAATTGGAAAGAAGCTCGGTTATCTGATTTTTAACGTATTCGAGGTAGATTTCAACGTTGACCTCACCGTTAAGGTTCTTCGCTTTCCACTGATGAGTGGAATTGGGGTTATATCCGTAAGGGTGATGCCAATCGGGGCAGGAATAGTAAATCGAAAGCAGCATTCCGTGCTTTTCGCAGGCATCGGCAAGCATTTTGAGGACGTCCTTGCCGTATTTCGTATTCATTATCGAATAATCGGTGTACTTGGTATCCCACATACAGAATCCGTCGTGGTGCTTTGCGGTGAAGCAGATATACTTCATTCCCGCCTCTTTGGCAAGAAGCACCCACTTTTCGGGATCGTAATCAACGGGGTTGAATTCAAGGGCGCGAGCCTCATACTCTGCCTCGTCAATGGGAAATCTCGCTATCGCCTGCTCGTGGAGCGCGTAAGTAGCGTAAACACCCCAGTGAATAAACATGCCTAATTTGTTCTCGTGAGTCATAAGATCACTCCTATAATGCGTATTAGTTTTCCTCAAGCTCAAGCTTTGCCACTCTGTAGCACATGCTCGTGCCGTATCCATAGGGCTCTGTCATATACGAGGACTTATTTTTAAGAAGCTTGATGCGCTTTCCGTTTTCAAGCCAACGCGCGCTCTTTATCTTCGCATCGATTTTCACCTCTACGATAGAGCCGAGAGCGTTATGCTGAACGTTAAAGTGCTTTGCAACGGCTGTAACGGCAAAGTATTCGCCCTTTCCGTTCTTAAGAAGAATTGCGTTTTCCGCCTCTATATCGGCGCGCTTTACATCGTATATAAAGTCCTTATTATACTTTATCCATTTACCCATTTCGAGGAGAGTTGCCTTATCAATAAGGCGAAGATCTCCGTTTCCCATAGGCCCGACGTTCATAAGGAAGTTGCAATTAAAGGATCTGCAGGTTATGAGCTCGGAAATAAGCGTTCCAACGCTCTTATAAGCAACATCACATTTCGCGTATCCCCAATGGTCGTTACCCGTCTGGCACATTTCGCCCGCAACGGGACGCTCGGTCGTGCCGAGCATTCGGGGAGTCTTTTTCTCGTAGGTAACGCTATCGATCTCAGGATGACCGATAACGCCGGTGTGAGTCATACCGGTATTATTGATTATCATAGCCTCGGGCTGATGCTTTCTTATCATAGAATAGAGACGGTCAAACTGCCAGTCAGCCGAGGGATTATCCCAATATCCGTCAAACCAGAAGCCGCCGATCTTGCCGTAATTCGTGCAAAGAAGCTCTACGCTGTTTACGAGATAATCGATATATCTCGGGAAATTGGCATAGCAATCCTTATTATGCCAATCTATAAGAGTGTGATAGAAGAACGGAACTATTCCCTGCTTGTTGCACTCGTCCACGAACTCGCGGATAAGATCCCTGCCTGCGGCAGAGTGCGGCGCATCGTAGGTGTTGAGCCCACAGGTATCGTAAAGTGAAAATCCATCGTGATGACGGGTCGTGAGGGTGATATATTTGCATCCCGCCTTCTTTGCAGTGGCAACGAGGTCCTTCGCCCAATTCTTTTTTACCTTGAATTTCGTGGCAAGCTTCTCGTATTTTTCCTCGGGCACCTTGCATCGGTTGAGCGCCCATTCACCTTTTCCGAGAACGCTGTAAATTCCGAAATGAACGAACATTCCGAATCCAAGCTTTTCAAATTCTCTTACGTACTCGTACATATTCACTCCATTCTGCTACTATTGGTAGCTACACATAAAATAGTGATTTTTATTTTTGCCAATCGAAGCTTTAATCCAATCAGCGTGATTTATCTCGGCTTTATTACCTAAAAAACCATTTTAATTATACACTCCTAAAAAACTATTGCGTTATAACAATTTTATCATAAAACTTGTATAAAATCATCTTATTTATTGACAAATCAAGCAGAATACTCTATACTTATAAGAAAGAGGTGAAACTATATGAGAAACTTATATAACGATGCAATAACAGCCGTTTACCATCACGGCTCGAAAATCATACTCAACGCTACTTGGCACGATAAAAACATTGTGTGCCCTAACTCAAAAATATATTACATGCTAAGCGGCGAAATATGCGTTGAAACGGATAATAGCTCGTATATAGCCAGAAGAGGCGATGCAATTCTTATTCCGGCGGGAGTAAAGCACTCGTATCATCTGACGGATATAGGAGAAGCGGAAAAATATTGGTTCCATTTTGATCTGCGAGCCGGACAGTATAATTATTTTGAATCAATAGATTTCCCTTATCTAAAAAACATCGGATATAATAAAAGCATTTGCGAGTTGTTTGAAACGGTCATCAACTGCCCAAGCGACACCCCAAGCGGAAGATTGGCGGTATCATCATCACTGATGTCAATAATAGGAATTTTTCTTGATGGATCAAAATACATAAAAAACGATCCCGTAGAAAATGATGAAACTGACACCGTAATTGATTTCATAAAGAAGAATTATAACGAAAAATTCACCCTTAAGCAGCTTGCCGATATGGCAAAGCTTAGTCCAAATCACTTCGCCAAGAAATTTAAGG
>JAZLEH010000253.1:0-5266 GCA_045615165.1 Eubacteriales bacterium
ATGCAACGAGCTCTGCGTTGGGATTTCCCTTGTAAGCGGGGAGGTGCTTTCCGTTAGCGATACCGCCGCATCCTATAAAGCCAAGTCTTACCTTTTCCATAATAAATCTCCTTTATTTTGCGTTTTTGTAATATTCGTTAACGTTGTCTACGCTCTTTTTGATATACTCTGCGTAGGGGCAGGGGTAATATTCAACCTCGAGGATATAGGTGTCAACGCCGTTTTCATAAGCCTTGTTGAACGCCGCCTCGGTATTGCACTGACCCTCGCCGATGATCGCGTTGGGAAACTCGTCGGGGTTCTTCGTGTCTGCCTTATTGTCCATATCCTTGATATGAAGCGCGCTGATCGCACTGCCGTATTCCGCGATAAGCTCGGCAGGCTCTTTTCCCGCCGCCTTTGCCCAATAGATGTCAAGCTCGATCGTGAAGCTCTCGATGCTCTTTGCCATCTTTATGAGAAGATCCTCTCCGAGGAGCTCCTTTGCGTGATTATGATATCCGAAGCGAACGCCGCGGCGGTCAAGCTCGGGCTTGATACCTTGAACTATATCGCAAAACTCCTTGAAGCCCTCCTCGCTTGAGAGAAGGTCGATCGAGTAACCGGGGATGTATACCATCTTGATTCCAAGCTCGTCAATATACGGCAGGCTCGCGATTATATCGGTCGCGCGGATGTGCGCCGCAAGCGGACGGAGGGAATATTTTTCAAGCTTTTCTTTCATTTCGGTGGGGGTGAGTCCGTAAAATCCTGCGAATTCAACCGTGTTGCATCCGCATTCGCTGAGGGTCTTAAATACCTCGTCTACACCGTATTCCTTTATCTCGTCTCTGACGGAATAAAGCTGAATACCAACGTTGATGTCTTTCATTTTAGTTCTCCTTTGTGGGTGATCATTTTGCTATAAAAAGTGCCGCGCCGTTATGCAATTAGCAGGGAGGGGCGTTTTTGACTTTTCGTAATGAAATTCTGCTTTGCGATGAGATCCCGCTTTGCGGGATTCTGTTCTAACGAATTTGACGCGACGATTTCTTGCTATACGACAAGGTTCGTCAATTTTCGGAAACGCGCTTGCGCGTCAATTTGGAAAAAGGCTCCAAATTGCGAAAATTGTGTGACGCCACTCTCGGTAAAAAGTTTAATAAAAGGTTGGCGGCGTCAAATCCACCATTCAGCCCCGGGCTTTTCATAGACTATTTTATCCTTCAAGAAGCTGACCGCCTTTTCGAGGCCCTCTTTCGGAGACATAAGGCTATCCTCGTGCTCGATAGAGATGCTTCCGTCATATCCTACGACGAGGAGCTGGGAAATGATCTTCTTCCAGGTTGCGCCGTCGTTTCCGTAGCCCATAGTTCTGAATACCCAAGAGCGATTTTTGAGGTCGCTGTAACGCTTGGTATCGAGAACGCCGTTCTTTCTTACGTTATGGAGATTAAGGAGGGTATCCTTTGCGTGGAAGTAGTAGATCGCATCCCCGAGGTAATTAATTACCTCAACGATATCCATACCCTGCCAAATAAGGTGAGAGGGATCGAGGTTTGCGCCGATTATATCGCCTACCGCCTCGCGAAGTCTGAGGCAGGTTTCGGGGTTATAAACCATAAAACCGGGGTGCATTTCAAGGGCGATCTTCTTAACGCCGTTTGCGGCGGCGAACTTAACCGCTTCGCGCCAATAGGGGATAAGAACCTCGTTCCACTGATAATCAAGGACGGTGAGGTATTCGTTCGGCCAAGCGCAGGTTACCCAAGAGGGCTGTTCTGCCTTAGGGTCTGATCCGGGGCAACCCGAGAAGGTAACGATCGTTTCAACGCCGATCTGACCTGCAAGCACGCAAGCCGCTCTGAAATCCTCTTCGAAGCTTGCCGCAATTTTCTTATTGGGGTGAATGGAGTTACCGTGTACCGAGAGGGCGGATATCTCCATATCGTATTTTTTGAAGGTGTCAAGGAGCTTTTTTCTCTCTCCCTCATCCTTTGAAAGTATTTTCGCATCTGCGTGCTTAGTTCCGGGATAGCCGCCAACGCCAAGCTCAAACTGCTTAACGCCGATCGATGAAAGGTATGCAAGGCTTTCGTCAAGGCTCATTCCGCCGAGCGCGCCGCTAACTACGCTGAGTTTCATAAAAATTCTCCTTATTTTATATTGACATAGAATGTCTCTAATGATATAATATCATCATAAATTGATTTTTTCAATCGCAAATGCATATTAAAGCATTTCATATTTTTACTTTTTTGAAAGGCGTGGGTATGGAAAATATAATTTACGAGTATAAACACGATAAAAGGCGGGATCTCTATTGCTTCGAGGGTAAGAGCACGAATGCACCGAGGCATTTTCACAGGACGATCGAGATTCTTTACGTTCTTGAGGGCGTGATAGAATGCACCGTCGGAAACGAGCACTTTTTTGCCGAGGAGGATGATATCATCTTCGTTCATAACTATTACGTTCACTCCTTTACACCGAGTCCGTCTTATAGAAAATACGTCGTTATAATCAGCTCGGAGCACGAGAGGGATATTGATAAGATACTTAAGAGCACGACTCTCTCTCCGCTTCTTTCGGATAAGGATTTTAACCGCAAAAATCTGCGCCACATTTTCGACCGCATAATCGGGGAAAAGGAAAGTATGCCCTCACTCGTTAAAAAGGGATATGCAAACGTGGTTTTCGGAACTTTGCTTGAGCATTACGAGCCCGTTGTGCCGAAAAACGAGGGAAATATGGAATTTATGGTGGATATTCTCCGCTATATTGACGAGCATTACCGCGAGCGCATCACCCTCGAATCGATCGCATCGGTGTTCGGATATAACAAGTGCTATTTTTCAAGGCTTTTCAACCACTGCATCGGCGAGAGCCTTTCGAATTATCTTAACGTCGTGCGCCTGAGGAACTTTATGAGCCTCGCAAAAGAGCAGTCCTCTCCGCAGATATCAAAGCTCGCAGGGGAGTGCGGCTTCGAATCGATGCCGACGTTTTACCGCGCGTTCTCAAAAATGTACGGCGAGAGCCCGAAGGAGCATTTTGCGAAAAAGTAATTTTTTCGATTTGAGTTGACTTATACCGCTAAAAGTGGTATCATATAAAAAAACACGAAAGGAAATTAATATGTCGTACGTAATACAAACCCGCGACCTCGTTAAGAAATACGGACCGAAGACCGCTGTAAATTCGGTCTCGATCAATATTGAGCGCGGTGAAATATACGGTCTTATCGGTAAAAACGGAGCAGGTAAGACCACTCTTATGAAGCTTCTTCTCGGACTTGCAACGCCCCGCTCGGGTGAGGTAAGCCTCTTCGGCGGTGAGGATCTCGGTAAGGCTCGCGCAAGGATAGGCTCGCTTATCGAAGCGCCCGGACTCTTCCTTAAGGAGTCGGCTTACGGAAATCTTAAAAAATACGCCCTAATTACGGGAACGTCGGATTCCGAAATAGAATACATACTCTCCGAGGTCGGTCTTGCCGACGCGGGAAGGAAGCCTGCCGGCTCGTTCTCTCTCGGAATGAAGCAGAGGCTCGGAATCGCGATCGCTCTTCTCGGCGCGCCCGAGATCCTCGTGCTTGACGAGCCTGTAAACGGACTTGACCCCGAGGGAATCAAGGACGTGCGCGATATTCTCCTTCGCCTCAGTGAGCGCGGAGTCACCATACTTATTTCGAGCCACCTTATCGACGAGCTTGGCAAGATCGCGACTAAGTTCGGAATAATGAAGGCGGGAAGACTCGACCTTGAAATAACCAGAAAAGAGATCGAAGAGTCCTGCGGCGCAACCTACGAGATCCTCGTCGATCGCCCGGAGGAGGCGGCAAAGCATATAAAGAGCGCCCTTTCGATCGATATGGTAGCGGCGAAGGACGGCAAGCTCTTCGTTTCGGACAGTGAGCATACCGCGGCAGAGCTTAACACGGCTCTCGCAGGCGCGGGATTTGCGGTTTCCGAGCTTAAGCGCGAGGAGATCAGGCTCGAGGACTTCTTTATCAAGAGGATGTAAGGGGGCGTAGTAATGAAAAATCTTATTTTATTCGAGCTTGCAAAGCTCAAAAAGCAAAAAAGCCTTTATATCTGCGTTGCGATTATGCTCGCAGTCATCGTTCTCAGCGTCTTCACCGTCAGCATTGCCGCTGATATTATGACCGAGATGATTGAAGAGGAGGGCCTCCCGCCCGAGGAGTTCGTCGTTGAATACGACCCGATAACCTCAATGCTCCAAGCGGCAAGCACGGGTGAGTTCGCGCTTCTTATCGGAATCGTTATCGTTCTTTTCGTTACCTCCGATTTCAAGCAGGGAACGATCAAGGTCGTTATCGCAAGGGGATACTCCAGAACCAAGATATATTATGCGAAGCTCGTGAGCGCGATAATTATGTCCGTCGGCGCTTATCTTGCCTGCCTTATCACGGGTCTTATATCCGGCTTTATCTTCTTTGATTTCGTTAAGCCCGAATCGGCAAAGTGGCTCGGTGTGCTTGCGGTGCAGATGGTTGCTGCGGTTGCGGTCGCCGTCTTCTGCTATGTGGTCGCCGTCACCTTCAGAAAGACCTCGTCTGCGATCCTTTTCATTCTCTTCGCTCCGATCGGCCTTGAGCTTGTGCTTGGCATAGTCGACCTCCTTGCCGACACCAATCTCGCCGACTATTGGATCACCACCGTTTTCCAGAACCTCTCCGTGACAAGCGTTGGATCAAGCCGCATCGTCGGAGGACTTATTGCGTCGGTTGCGTATCTTGCGGCGTTCTTTGGATTAGGATATATTAACACCCAAAAGTACGATTTCTAATTCCTTGCTTGGAGATTTTGGTATAAATCGTCGTTTCCGCGCTCGTCGTAGGCTTCTACGCCGTCGCTTGTCAGCCGGCGATTTCTCCTCAAAATCTCCTGCGCAAATGCTTGGGTGGGATTTATTGCTTGAATTTTTTTAAAGCCTTCTCGTAATGGGAAGGCTTTTCTTTTTTTTCGCGGACAGTCGAGGACGCCTGTCCCTACGAATTGCATAACAACGCGGCACGAAATATTGCATACCAGTATAACGAACGATCCCCGAGGAACGATGTATCACATCCCCCTGTAGGGACAGGCGTCCTCGACTGTCCGCGCGAATATCATAACAATTTGGCACATACAATACCTTTCTCCGAGAGAAAGGTGGCACGCGGATGCGTGACGAAAAGAGCCTGCGGATGATATGCTCGGTTATCTTATGGAAACTATGCGATACATTCGCATTCTCCCTCCGTCTTTTGCTCCGCAAAATCCAC
>JAZLEH010000254.1:0-3991 GCA_045615165.1 Eubacteriales bacterium
TTCCCTCCGTCGCATCCGATATCGAAGCTCAGGTCAAGCTCCTTATCGGTCGTAGCGAGGATCGCAAGAAGCGCGTCGGGCTTTTTATAAACGCTCAGCTTGACGCGATCGTCAGAGACGGATATCCCGTGGCTCTTTTTCGAATAGAAGGGTATCCATTCCGCAGAGTCGACGTCGAAGGCCTCGTATATATCCCATATCCTTGATATTTTCTCAAGCGGCTCGCCCGCGTCGTTGACCTTCGGGAGAATTCCGAAGGGGAGGGCCATCGCAAGCGCCATATCAAAGCTCCAGAGCGGTGGGTTGAGGTAGCAGAGCATATATATCGGAAGCCCGAGGTTCTTACCAGTGTAGAGGCATTTGAAATAATCGTCGGGAAGGGCGGTGGTCGTTCCGTTCAAAAATCCCGACTGGAAGGTCTCACCGTCCCAAAGCGAGGTCGCGAAGGAGAGCGCGGGCATATTGAAGGCAGAGCCTGCGTGGCAGTTTATTATACCGCCGCGCTCCTCGACAACGATCTCGTATATGCGCTTCATCGTTTTTCTCGTTGCAAATACGGGATAAGTCGGGAAAAGCTCCCCCTCGGGCGAGTGACATCCGCACCCGTGCGAGGTATTTTCGCAAGCCCAGACATACGCCGTGCCGTCAAGATAGACTCCGTCAAAGCCGTATTCGTCGATAAGCTTTTCGAGTCCGTCGGTGAAGAACTCCGACCAGATCGAGTTCTGGCACACCTTGGAATCTCTTTGCGCGGGGGATCTGTACCACCTGCCTATCTTTTTTGCCTGCACGGCTACCTTCGGGAGCATTTCGCGGTAGTATGGCGCGAGAGACGAGATCTCGTATCCGAAATAGGGAACTACCTTGATATTTCTCTTGTGGCACTCGTCAACGATGTAGCGAAGCCTTCTTGCCGTGCGCGTCGTAAGCTGCGGGGAGTTCTGAAGGTCGTTCCACTTTTCGTGAACGTAAAGGGTGTTGACGCCTAGGCGGCTAAGTCGGTCGAGGGTGATCTCTCCCGTGCCCTCAAACTCGCCGCCGAGGAAGGTCTCGTAATCCTCTGCGATCTTCTTGTAGCAGTCGATATGGACCGCGCGCTCTGAAATAAGACTTTTCGGCATCGGCTTGACCGGTGTCGTCATAATGCCGAAGCGGAAGGTTTTGGGGGTGAGGGAGGTGCGCTCCTTCGGGTCGGAGTAGTCGATCTTCTGCCAATCGAGAGGCTCTTCGTCAAAGAGGCGTATCCTAAGAAGCACGGAGTCCTCCCCGGGGATGATCTCGACCTGCGTCTCGCTATCGAACGGGGTGAAGCACTCACGGCTTTCAAAGGAGATAATAAAGCTTGCGTCGTCGTTTGCGATAAGGATCTGCTCCTTAAAGGAGAGGCTCACGGCTTCTTTTATCTCACGGCTCGCATCGAGCGGTGACGTATTCGCGGGGCGGGGGAAGAATTGGCAGTATTTCGCCGCCTCCTTTTTAAGGGGTATCTCAAGCCAGAGTCGGTCAAGGCGGTATTCGTAAGGACGGAGCGCCTCAAGCCCGAATATCTGCTTAACGCTTCTTCCGCGGGGCGCGATCGTGAGTGAGGTGTCGATAAATCCATCAAGCTCTGCCGTCATAGCAAGGTCGAGAACGAACTCCTCCGATTCGGCACAGCTGACGACCTCGGCGCGGCGCTCGGTGCTTCCCGCCATAAGAAGCGTCGAATAATTTTCAAAGACGAAGGGCTTCCCGTCCTCCGTTCCGACGACACGCATGGGGGCGTTGAGCAATTCCTTGCCCTGCGAGCGCATCGATTCTATAAACGATTTTTTGCCAAAAGTATTCTCTCTTCCCCAGACGCTGATCTTTATTGAATCATCGCCCTCCTCGGCAACGACGGGCGTCCAGGGACTCATAACCTTGTCCTTCATAAATTCTATAATCCTTTATCCGTTAATTCTGTCAGTGCATTCTGAAATCTATTATGATCAATATCTGATTATATTATATATAGATCTGCGTGCGCGAGTCAATGTATAATACAATGCTTTTTTGTATAAAACGATTATATCTTGACTTTGCCTCGGATTAGATGTATAATCAAAGAGAAGGGACGAAATAAGCAAACGAGACTGATAATTATCGCTATTTCGTCGCACGGGGAGGGGTATAAGTGGAAAAAAGCAGATTTGATATAGATATTACCAGCATTGCCGCGATAAACGAGTTTGCAGACGACGCTCCGTTTTCGTTTGATATAAGGTCAAGGAGATGGGATGGATTTGTGTATTTCGACAAAGGCAACGGAACCTTTACCGATAGCGCGGGCGTGGTTTACGAAATAAAAAACGCCACCTTGTTTTTACTCAGGGCGGGCGAAAGCTATTCTATATCCTTAAGCGGAGGATATCATTATATCGCGTCGGCGTATGAGATCCTGCATAGCGGCGAGAGCGCCGTCCGTGATCTGCCTCGCGTCGTCTCGTGCGATGAAAACGTGGGGATTCTCGTTTCGAACATATTCAGAAGCTGGCAAAAGCGCGGAGAGTATAGCTCGCTTGCCTGCAGAATTCATATACTCTCGCTTTATCTTGAGTTGTTCAAAGCTCACCTTTCAAAAGGCTCGGGAGACGCAGAGGTCGATGCGGCGCTCGAGTTTATAAGAAAAAACTACAAGCGCAACTTCTCCTCCTCCGAGATTGCGGATCATTGCAAAACGAGCGAGTCTAATCTCAGGCTGAAATTCAGAAGGCATATTGGCACGTCGATCGTCAGATACCGTGAAATCATGAGGATCGAAGAAGCGAAAAGAATGCTCGCATCCCCCCTTTTCACGCCGAAGATGGCGGCGTACGAGCTTGGATATTCCGACGTATATCACTTCACAAAGTCGTTCAAGAAAATAACCGGAACGACTCCCGCGGCGTACGAGCGCGCGGATGTTTATTAAAAAGAAAAGCCGACTAACAGCCACCGTGACAGGCGTGTGACTTTAATCGGCTTTATTTTTATATTAAACCTCGGGCTTCATCGTGGGGAAGAGAAGAACGTCTCTTATGGAAGCCGAGTCGGTAAGGAGCATTACGAGTCTGTCGATACCGAAGCCAAGGCCGCCTGTGGGAGGCATACCGTACTCAAGAGCGGTGACGTAATCGTAGTCAACCTCTGCTCTGCAGTTGGGCTCTTCCTTGCGCTTTGCTTCAACCTGGCGCTCGAATCTTTCCTTCTGGTCGATGGGGTCGTTGAGCTCGGAGAATGCGTTTCCGTATTCGGTGCAGTTGATGAAATACTCGAATCTCTCGGTGAAGAGGGGATTCTCGGGCTTCTTCTTTGCGAGGGGCGAGTTCTCAACGGGATAGTCGTAAATGAAGGTGGGCTGAATGAGCTTATCCTCAACGAAAGCGTCGAAGAATTCAACGAGAACCGTGCCGCGTGTTGCATTTTCGGGGATCTCAACGTGGTGCTTCTTAGCATCGGCGCGTGCATCCTCGTCGGTCTTCCAATCGTTGTAATCAACGCCGGAATACTTCTTAACCGCTTCAACCATGGTGAGGCGCTCCCACTTTCCAAGGTCGATCTCGATGCCCTGGTATGTGATCTTGGTTGAGCCGCAAACCTCCTCGGCGAGCATCTTGTAAAGCTCTTCAACGAGGTCCATCATTCCATAGTAGTCGGTGTATGCCTGGTAAAGCTCGATAGAGGTGAATTCGGGGTTGTGCTTCTGGTCCATACCCTCGTTTCTGAAGATTCTTCCAACCTCGTAAACCTTGTTCATACCGCCGACGATAAGTCTCTTGAGGTAGAGCTCGGTTTCGATACGGAGATACATATCCATATCAAGAGTGTTGTGATGAGTTACGAAGGGGCGAGCGGATGCTCCGATCTCGAGGGGAACGAGAATGGGGGTATCAACCTCAAGGAAGCCCTTGGAGTCGAGATAATTTCTGATAAGTCGAAGTATCTGAGAACGCTTTACAAAGGTATCCTTAACCTCGGGATTTACGATAAG
>JAZLEH010000255.1:0-3852 GCA_045615165.1 Eubacteriales bacterium
TACAGTGAGCTTCTCGGATGGCAGACCGCCGCAGAGGACGACTTCGAATCGGTCGAGCTTTATAAGTTCGTCGTTTCTCTCGGACTCTATACCTACGACGATTATATGAAGCGCCTCGCAAGCGATGAAAAGACCGTCGACGTTCTTGATATCCCCCCGCGCAGAAGAAAGTTCCGCGCCCTTCTCACTAAAATTTTAAGAAACAAGAAATAAGAAAAACGCGCCCTACGGCGCGTTTTTCTGCTTGCGGAGAATATTTTCGTAAATCCAGTTCTCCGACGCCTCCCTCTCCCTTTCGATAATGGGGGCTACCGCGGAATAGTCTATCCTCTCGGCTATAAGCCTTTTTATTTCATCGGCGCTTGCGTTTTCCGAAATCAGTCTTTCGGAAAGCCCCGCGATCTCAAGCAGACTTTCAAACCTTTCGTTTCCTCTTTTCTCGTTTGGCAAAATTATAAATTGCTTGTTGAATATAAGTGAAAAGCAAAGCGCGTGATAAGAGTCGGTTACAACGAAATCAGAGTAATATATATTTGCAAGCCAGATCTCGTTTTTTATATGAGTATGCGTCGGAAGATTCCAAAGGGATTTTATATTATCCCCGTCGCGCCACATATCCGACACCGTAAAATGATCGCATCCGATAATCCCGATCGCCTCTTTAACGATCCGCTCCTTTTCTCCGTCGGGATCAAGAACGTAACAGAATGCGTAGCCTCCTACGGCGAGATCCTTATAAGGCGCAAGCATCCCGATATAATGCCTCCCGTCGCATAGGAAGACGGGGTCAAGCACGCAGGCGGCTTCTATTCCTAATGCGTTCAGAAGGTCACGAGAGCCTTGCTCTCTGACCGATACCGCCTTGAATCTTTTTAAGGAGCGGATAAGATCCTCCTGCTCCTCGGGCGGGCCGAGAAGACGGTTAACTCCGAGGGAGGTGGCGTAGCAGTATTTATCTATCTCATCATCCACCCAGTCGAGCTTGGTGAATCCGTCGATCCTCTTATATATCTCATAATTAAAAAGCTGATCGCTTCCTACGAGAAATGCGCGACAGCGGCGGTTAAGGCTTCGCATATCCTCCTTGTCACGGTATATGCGCGCGCAATCGCTTTCGCGGAACGGGTAATTGATGAAGTTACGCACGGACAGCGGAGAAATGTCGGAGGATAGCGGCTCCTCAATAAGCAATACCCGAAGCCCTGCGTCAAGAAGGTATTTATAAAGAGCAAAGTTCGTGAACGCGCTTCCGTAATTCTGATAAACCTGAACGCACGCAATTCCGAGGTCGAATTCCTTTTCGACCTCGCTTTTTATATCGGCCATTTATCAATAAGCTTCCTCTCTGCCATAAGCTCTCCGAGAGGGATATAGTCGCGGCTGCTTATATTTAATCCCGCAATGGCAAACGGCGTGTCCTTGACATCTCCTATAATGCGCGCCATATAATCGTAATTTCCCGCAATCGTAACTATAGCCTCCATCGCGTCTATCGGCGAAATGGGAAGGAATTTTCGATATTTTTTTCTGACCTTCTCGAATTCATCCGCAAAGCTTGTTATGCCGCGCTGAAACTCTCTTATAATATGCGCGTTGGGGTTTTCCTCCGAATAAACGAATTCGGTCTCACCCGTTTTCTCATTAAGCCTGTACTCAATAAGTGACGGCTCCTCCGAGGAGAATACCGATTCAAGAGTGAGAAGACGAATATATTCCGTCTCCCAATCTCCGTTAACGAGAAGATCTCTGTTCTTTTCGTGATTATACGCGTATGAGGTAACGATGCCCTCCGAAATAAGGCTTATCGAGGTCGTGTTGACCGTGCTTCCGAGCAAAACGCCGTAAAGCTCGTCGCATAAGCGCCATTTTTTCACGAGAAGAAATCTGAGATACGCAAGGATCGACCCCCTCCATCCGAGGTCAACGGCGCACACTCTTTTTGCGCCCCCGATCATTTTCTTGAAATAATTCACCGCGGCGATCTCGCTAGTTTTAAAATGCTCAGCGATCCTCTCGTTATTGCGGATGAACATCCGCTCAAGCCTTCCTATCTTCGCGCCGACGATCAGATCGCTATGGTTAAGGTTGAATTTCGGGCATTCGTCAATAAGAAAATCAAGCCCGATCTCGCATAGCGCCTGCTCTATCGTATAGCCTCTGTCGCACCTCGCCCTTATCGTGTGGTGGAAGAACTCTGCGGGATAGTCCTTAACGATCAATTCCTGCAGGGAGAAGCGCGAGGTCACGACGTATTCGTTATCAAAGCTTTTGTAATGTCTGTTGTATATCTTATGGAATATATCCATATCTCTCGCCAGAAACAAGAGCTTGTCAGCCCCCTTTTCCAAAGCGAAGCGGTTGAGCCAATCACAAAATCCGCATACCGTGATCCCTGCGTATATGAATCCGAAATCCTCTCGAGGGGAATTGTCGGCAAGACCGTTATACATATAGTTGTTAACGATGCCCTTGTATACCGAGCTCGTTGGGCTTGCGAGCGATTGCGGTCTGTATTTGTTGCCGTATAAATTGCATTGCGCGTAGTGTAAGCTTGCCACCCTTGCCTTCGCCGCTCCGACGATATCGGCTTCGCGGCTGTCTCCTATATGGATGATTTTTCCCGCGTTTTCTCTTTTCACTACCTCGAATAGCTTTCCGCTCGACTTGTTGAAGCCGTACTCCGATGAAACGTAAACTGCGTGAATATTCTTATATCCGTTTTTCGTAAGGATCCCTTCGATGACCCTTCTCGGAAGATACATATCGCTCGTGGCGACTATCCGCTTTCCGCTTTTGATCAGTATATCGTATACCGCCTTCATGTACGGGTTCGCGTAACAGACCTCTTCTTCAAGCTCGATCTCAATCTCGGCGTCCTCCTTTTTTAAGGGGCAGTCATCGGCAAGCTCCGAGTATATATCGTATATATCTATTTCAAAATTCGGCTTTTTCGTTTTCGCTCTCGCCTTGCGCTCCGCCTCTATACGAAGCTCGCAGAAATTAAAGCACTCGGTCTTTGCTTCTATGAGATAGAAAAGATCTACGGGATTTGCAAATGGACGGAATATCAGCGTGTCGAAAACGTCAAATGAAATTACGTCAAACTCCGAAAGCTCGCGCGCAAGCTCCTCCGGCGGCTTTCTTATAAGAAGCTTTGAGTCGGGGATCGCCATTTTCGAAGTGTCCTCACGCGTATCGGGCGAGAGATACGGGGTGAAGGTGCCGCGCGGCGGCTCTACCTCGTAAAGATTTTCTTTCTTCATTTCCGCGCGTATAAGCCTGAAAAGATATCTTCTTGACGCGAGCTTGTTAAGAAGGTGAAATTCGGGATTGTGATTTTTGTATCGCATATACGCCCTCATCGCCTTCGGGTATTTTTCTCCCGTCTTCAGGTACATTCTGTGTGAAAAATTATTTAACATAACAACTCCTTATACCGCTCCGTCCTGCGGCTTCTTGCCTCTTTTGCGGGATAGCAACGCCTTCAAAAGCTCCCATCCGATCAAATTGAGTCTGTACCAGGGGCGAAGCAACAATGGAGCGAAGGCTACTACGCCATACGGCCAGAGAAGCTCGCGGGTCTTTCTCTTTTTTAAGCCAAATATTTTTCGTACGATCCTCGGAATAAGCATATAATCGTAAAGGCTTTTTCTGCTTTCCGCATCCGCAAGGGGGAGGAGATAGCCCTCCGTAACATCGTCACAAAATAGGAATGAGCCGTAAACCTCGGCAAAGCGCCTCGTCGGAAATGCCATCACCCTTTTTAATATTTTATAGCACCGCTTAAGCTCTGCCTTAAGCTTGAAGGCGTAGCCCTCGCGGAGCCTCTCGTTAACGAAATCCATTGCACCC
>JAZLEH010000256.1:0-12355 GCA_045615165.1 Eubacteriales bacterium
ACTAAGTTTCTAAAATTTATCTTTATATCTACCATTTTAAATTTCTACTCAAATTCATTCGTCGTTTTTTGCATTCGTTATTCTCCTATAATAAAATGATCGGTATCAATGTCTTGCGCATAATAATTTATGGCTTGACTATTGATACCGATCCGTTTTTCTCGAATTCACAGCCGGGAGGATGATATTTTTACTATTGTGCAGTTGCATGCGAAAATGCGTTGTTTAATAGTTTAATAGTTAAACCAACTATATTTTTGCACTTAGGGCACTGAATGAAATAATCTGCGTTATCAGTTATTGTTAATTGCAGTGAATTTTTCAATGTAGGTGTTCTTGAATCTACTATTCGTGAGTCACAATAAGGACAACGAGATTTTGGCATATGCCTTCTACCATCATCTCTTTTATTCACAATACCCCCCCTTTTAATTTAGTTCTTTAATTACCCTGACAGCAACACCCTGAATACGAAGCTTCGCTCTATCTTTCCCTTTGATGACGATTGGCTGCATGGTATCGTTTTCTGGGCAAAGATATATTGCATCTTTTTCACGCATATAACGTTTTAGTGTAGTTTGGTCTCCATCATAAAGAAAAGCAACGATTTTACCATTGGCAGGTTCATGTGATTGTTTCTTAATTAGTACTAAGTCACCGTCATCTATTCCCACATTTATCATTGACATTCCTTTAGCGCTAAGAAGGAAAAATTCACCATCACCAGTAATTTCTTTGGGCATACGTATGTTTTTTACATCGTTATCAACAACATCGTTGAGTTCTCCGCAAGGAATGCTACTACCCATTTGGACATTTGTAGTATTGAGCATGGCTCGTATATGAGGTGTAATTATGCTTCTATGACCGTCATACTCTATTTCGCCTTGCTCACTCATCACTTTCAAATATCTATGTACTGTCTGCCTTGAAATCTTAATAGCACTCTCTATCTCTCTAGTGGTGGGAGAACGACCGTTGTTATCAAAATAAGCGTCTACATATTCGGTTATTTTATCGAATAAACTATTGTTTTTCGTTCTCATAACTCTCTCCAATTCTAAGTGAGACATTTGTCACATTTAGATTATAGCATAACAAATGTTCTTTGTCAATAGGTGAATTTCGATTTTTACACAAATGATTGAAATTTAATATGCTTGATTTATCTAGCTAGTTATGATATAATAAACACAACGGTGCGTTGAGTTGGTGTTGCTAATTAGTATCTTCAAAAACATACAACTTTTTGATATACTTATAGTAACAAAAAATGGAGGTGTACTATGCAACATTCGATTGGAAAAACGATAAAAGAGCTTCGCAAAAACCGCGGTCTCACACAAGAGGAGCTTGCAGAAAAGATAGGTGTTACTGCTCAAGCGATTTCCAAGTGGGAAAACGAAAGCGGTATGCCAGATTTGTCTCAAATTGTTCCTTTAGCGCACGTCTTTGGAGTTAGCACAGACACCATTCTCGGAACTGGAGATATAAAGAGAAACGAAGACATTTCGGAAATTATGAGGAGAGCGCAAAGCAAGCTCACATTCCCTTTAACAATTGAGTGCCTCACCGATAAATATAACGTGCTGCTCGAAGGATTAGAAGTTTATCCTAACAATTTCACGCTTATTCTTCAATGTATGGAGGTCGAAATTTCTCTCGCTTATCCGGGAAATCCTATTTATGATGAGAAAAATGCCAAAGCTCTTTACGAGTCGTGCGAAAGACATGCAAATGCAATCTTTTCGTACGATGATAACGTAAACCGTATACTCAGAGCGAGGATGATAATGCTTATGCTCCACTGTGCTAACGGCAAATTTGAAGAAGCAAGAAGGCAAGCTGAAAAATTTCCGTCAAGGGCAGATTTCAATATCCATAAAATGTACTCCATTCACGCACATTGGCAGAAGGATTACAAGACCGAGATAACAAGCTGGCAGTTTTATATAATGAATTTGCTCCACTCCCTTCTATACGGTGCAGTCAGTCTCGGCAAGGCTTATGATCTAACAGAAGAGCCTGAGAAGGCGATGGATGTATACGAGCGTCTGATAAAAATTCTCGATGTTATATTTGATGGCGAGGCGAAGATGCCCTTCCACCATGTTGAAGGCGGTGATATCTACGTTCTGCTTGCAGAAAAAGCCATGGAGTTTAGCAACGCGGAACTGGCTCTTGAAAACCTTGAAAAAGCAATAAAATACGATATCGAAGATAAAGAGGAACTTATCGCATCAGGATTTAAAATAGAATCTCCTTTTCTTTCTAATGTGGGAGGACGCTTAGGTGACAGATTTCAAAACCTTGACGAAATAATGTCCAAGGAGTGCTTTGCACCTCTCTGCGACAACGAACGTTATAAAAAGATGTTAAGCGATATCGAGGATTTTAAAAAGAGGGCGAAATAATGAGCTTTGCCGATTCGAGAAAACTATCTAAGTTTATTGGAAAATCTCCTAAACGTAGATTAGATTATTTTGATTTATACAGTCTAAAGCTCAATGATATCTCTGTTAATCTTTATGTTAGCAGAAAAAGAGCGACAAAAGCTACACATATTCACTGTACTGAAAGCGGAGATATAATTTGGGAGCAGTTTTACCCTTTTGGCGGTATGTCAAGACCTTCGAGAGAGAAGAAATATGTCTTGAAGCCAACATGTGATAAAACAGCAATTTCTGTAGTGATTATACTCGGAAATCCAGGTGTTATCGTTGGCTTAGATGGTTTAATAAAATCCCACAATAACACACCGGAAACCAACAAGGTGTTTCTAATGCTTGAGCACGAAGCTATATATTTTTTGCATCTCATATCTAGCTAAAACAAAGCCTCGGATCTCGAGGCTTTTCTTTGTTTCATGCTGACTAAATTTTGATCACTGTAAATCTATTTTCTTTGTCTTAGGCAGAGTGATTTTTAATGTTTTGATGCAATATGCCAATGAGATGTACCCAGACGTGCACATCATGACTTAAATGAGGTGTTTTGGCAAAACAAGTTGTTAAAAAGACTTGAATATCAGAGAAGTTTATGCTACAATCAAGCTACTAAGGCAGTTCGTATATGCGCACTGCGCATATATTGCGTAACGCGGAGCAATACGAGGACACTAGTACAAATCGGTAAGTTATCAATTAGTACCACGCGTAGCAAATTCTCTCAACGCTCAATCGAGTTTTTTTATTTCTGTTTTTCACCCCAAATATCTTTTTAGTTCATATTGCAAAAGCTTTGAGATTGTGATATTATATAATAGATGAAAAACTTTTTTGAAAGGCAAAAATCAATGAACAAGAACAAGCATCTTATAGTAGCGAGCATCGACGCGATGGTATTTGAGGATCTTGAATACTGCAAAAAGCTCCCTAACTTTTCAAAAATAATGGACGGCGCATCGATCATCGAGCGTGTAAGAACTATATACCCCTCGGTAACTCACCCCGTCCACGCAACGATGATCACCGGTTGCACGGCAGGCGTTACCGGTGCGGTCAACAATTCTATATTTAACTGGGAAGCTCCCGACAAGGGCAACGGAGTTTGGTATAATTTCCTTGATCAGATCAAGTGTGAAACCCTCTTCCACGTAGCAAAGCGTGCGGGGCTTACCACCGCGGTTTCATCTTGGCCGGTTACCAACGGCGGCGTTGAGTACATAGACTATCTCGTTCCTTGCGCACTTGAGGTTGACTTTGAGGGCTTCGAAAATCCTATCGATGCATACCGCAATCTCGGCGCGTGCGATGAGATCATCGATATAATCGAAGAGGCGGTAAGGCGCTACACTCACGAGAATAAGCACCCCGCAGTAGAGGATTTCCAGGCGTACTGCTCCTGCGAGATAATCAAGCGCTTTAAGCCTAATATCCTTCTCACTCACCCCTCCTACGTTGATAATCAGCGCCACGCAGGCGGCGTTTACGGCGAAAAGGTTGAAATGGCGCTCCGCGCGACCGACGAGTGGCTCGGAATGATGCTTGATGCTATAAAGGAAGCGGGAATTGAGGACACTACCGATTTCGTATTCCTTTCCGACCACGGACAGATCAATATAACGAGAGTTATCTCACCTAACGTTTACCTTGCCGATAAGGGACTCATAACCTACGATGAAAACGGCGACCTCGTCGATTGGAAGGCATATTCCAAGAGCACCGGCGCATCCGCGCACGTTTACCTTAAGGACGCCTCCGACAAGGAGACCTACGACTGCGTTTATAAGCTTCTTTGTGATATGGCAGAGGAAGGCATATACGGATTTGAAAAGGTTTACACGACCGAAGAGGTAAAGGAAAAGTATAATCTCTTCGGAGAATTTTCATTCGTCCTTGAAACAGACGGCTACACGAGCTTTGGCGAGTGGCTCACCCGTCCTTCCGTCCGTCCTCACGATCCGAGCGATTACCGCTTCGGTCACGGAACACACGGCCACGAGCCGCACAAAGGACCTCAGCCACCCTTCGTTGCGAAGGGCCCGTCCTTCAAGTCGGGCGTAGTTATCCCGAATGGATCAATTCTTGATCACGCACCCACCTTTGCGGCGGTGTTCGGACTCGAAATGTCCGAGGCGATGGGCAAGCCCGTATACGAAATACTTAAATAACAAAAGCCGTTGGCGACCTCGCCAACGGCTTTCATATTAGTAAATTACCTTTGAAATAAATATCGTATTGTCGCTTCCGTGCTTTGCGCACTCGTCCCAACCGAGTCTGCCGCATTGCATCCATTCGGATGCAAAAACGTATCCGTACTCGTTGTTGAACGACTGGCAACCGAAGTTTCCAAGCCTCGCACCGCGCTCAGGAACTGCTATCATTTCGCTTTCGCGAACAAGTCTGAGGCTATCCGTGTCGAATTTTGCAATGAAAAGAGGCGCTCTGTGTCTGAAAACGTGGTCGTTCGTTCCGGCTCTTCTCGTGTAAACCATATAAAGATCATTGCCGCTTGTGAGCCAGTGCTGCTGGGTGTTGTAGTTTCCTGCGTTTTCGCCGTCGTCAAAGCAAAGCTCAACGGGTGCATCAAAGTGAAGTCCGTCACAGCTCCTTGCAACGAATCCGGTAACGTCGTTTCTAAGAGCGAGATAATATCCTTCGCCGTGCTTTGCGAGTGACGGCTCGCAGAGTCCGCGAGGAACGTCAACGGTCAATGTGTTTCCGATCTCAACTACCTGCAGATTCGTTCCGTCAAAGGAGCATTTCATTACCGCCGCAGACGCGCAATTGTTCCACGGGTCGCACGCTTGCTTGTACGTTCTGTAATAAAATGGAATAAGAAGCTCTCCGGACGGCAATTCAACGACCTGCGTGCATCCCGAGCCTGCGGAGAAATACTCGTCTTTTTTATCGGGATGCTCGATCAACTGAAACGCATCAAAATCCTCGGTCTCGTAATTGTACACGGCGTATGAGGTGCTGCGCGGTCTCGGATCCTTCATAAGTGCGTTATCTTCACCGTAGCACGCTATATGTCCAATAAGAATTATCTTTCCGCTCGCCTTGTGATAGAAGGGCGTAGCGTCGCACATTGCATAGCTCGTTCCGTCCTCGAGATATCTTCTGTCAAGATTTTTGCACCTTGTAATTTCATCGAAGCTCTTGCCGCCGTCGCGCGTTTTCGTCATCTCAAGTCCGTAGAAAACGTCCGAACCCGATAATTCAAGCTTCTGCGTCGTGATTATTCCAAAACCGTCCGGCATAAAGAGTCCGCGAGCGTGCACGTAGCATCTGTCACCGTCGCGCTCGGGTTTGATTCTTGAAATTTCGATCTGCATACGAGTTATCCTTTAGATATACTTTATAACGTCCTGATAGGTGTAAAGAGAGCCGAGGCAAACGAGGGGCTTGCCGTTCTTCTTCGCTTCGCTTTTTGCCGCGCTAAGTGCCGCTTCAATGCTTGGGTAAGGCGTTGCCTTAACTCCTTCATCGCGGAGCTCACCTGCGTAGTCCTCCGCGCTAAGCGCTCTCGGACTGTCTGGAGTAAGCGTGAATGCGCGCTCCGCAATTTCCGAAAGCTTTGATGCGATGTATTTGTGATCCTTATCGCGAAGAACTCCTGTAAGAACGTATATTTTCTCGTTTTTGAAGTAATGCTTTATGCTTAAGGTTGCGCTCTCGATTCCCTGCGGATTATGCGCTCCGTCGAATATAACGAGGGGATCGTGTGAAATTATTTCGAATCTAGCTTGCCATTTTGCTGCGATAAGCCCTTCCTTTACCGCATTTTCGGGAATGTTGAGTCCGCGGTTTCTGAGAATATCTATCGCGCGCAATACAAGCGCAGAGTTCTTCGGCTGATAAAGGCCGAGGAGCTTGATTTTTATATCCTTGTGATCGCCGAAGTCGTAGCTCGTTCCGCTGAGATCGGAGCTGAGATTTTCGATTTCGGAGTAGTCGATATCGTAGAATTTTGATCCGCGGGCATCTGCCGCACCTTTTATAACGGCGTGTGCCGCCATATCCTCGCCGCCGTAAAGGATCGGAGCATTGTCTTTTATGATTCCCGCTTTTTCTGCGGCGATCTTCTCAACCGTGTCGCCGAGGTAGTCTACGTGATCAAGCGCGATTCCCGTAATGACAGAGAGCAAGGGATCTCTTATAACGTTGGTCGAATCAAGTCTTCCGCCCATTCCCGCTTCAAGAACTACTAAGTCGCATCCCGCCTCGTAAAAATACTGAAAGGCGATAGCGGTTATAAGCTCAAACTCTGTCGGCTTGTCCGTCATTGAATCGGCTATCGGGCGAACTCTCGTCGTTATGTCGGCGAGAACATCGTTGTCGATATTCTTTCCGTCAACTCTCATTCTCTCGTTAAATTCGCGTATGTAGGGCGAGGTATAAAGTCCGACCTTATATCCTGCCGCGCGAAGCACCGAGTCAAGCATAGAACAGAACGAGCCCTTTCCGTTTGTTCCTGCAACGTGGACGAATCTAAGCTTCTTTTCGGGGTTGCCGAGCTTTTCACAGAGTGCGCTTATGCGCTCAAGTCCTGGCTTGCAAAAGGTCCAGCTTACTCCGTGTATATATTCAAGAGCCTCTTCGTAATTCATTTTCTTACCATTCTTTCTATCTGTTTTCTGAAAGCGTTGTTTTTAAATAAAAGGCAGATTATAACGCATTCCGCCGTAGCGATAAGCGAGTAATTAAGGAGTCTCCAAAGAACGAATTCCCAGTACCCGATATCGTAAGAGGCGAGATACCATTTCGCGAGTCCCCAGGATTTTATAAGCACAGATCCGACGAGGTGCGCCGAGCATACCGATGCGATAATAGCGAGCGAGCGGGGCTTTTTGATGATCAGGGCGACCGTGCCCGATATAAATCCTATTGCCGCCGCGCCAAGCGTTATGCGCCAGTTTATCGCGTAACCGTAAAGCACGCATCCGATAAGATCTGCAACGACTCCGACGATCATAGCGGCTATCGGTCCGAGCGAGAATCCCGCAATCATTATCGGCAGGTTCTCAAAGCTTATGCGTATGAATTCCTGAAACGGATTTGGTATCTGAAGGAATTTTCCGAGAACGATGCTCATCGCCGTGAGTATTCCGGCAAAGCATAGCCCCGCAAGGCTTCCGAATACGGGAAGCTTCGTGCTCATTCGTGATTTGGATTTTTCGTTATTAGACATAAAAAAACACCTCCGTGATACAGATTTACATCTCAGTACCATCGGGGGGCGTCAGTATTGCTCTTCGTTGGTAACAGTGGGATGCGAAGGACACACCGCAGAGGGAATATTCCCTCGTTTCGTTCGAGTGACAACTCCCCGTCCACCCGACACTTATACGCGTATCCGTCTACTCTGTTATGTACAATAGTTATTTTACCACAAAAAAACGTCGAATGCAATACCTTATTGACAAAATTATGCGTGCATTATATAATATTTATGCGAGAAGGAGATGAATAACGAAATGAAAAGAATTTTGCTTTGTTCGCTCATCCTTATATTAAGTGTCGCTTTTTTGCTCTCTTTTGCGGTGAATGCCGCACCGAGTGATCCTTCTCCGACTCTTTGCATTGAGTCGGATTCCGAGCGCGTTTTCGTCGGAGATATCGTGACGTATAGCTTTCGTGTTGAAAACGCTCCAAAGGTTGTCGCCCTTTCGCTTTCTCCGATTTTTGATAGCGAGGTTTTTGAGGTCGTTGAGGCAAAGTGGATGAAGAGAGCGACAAATCAGTCAATAGATGAGACCACTTATTCTGCAACGGCGTTCTGGTTCGGACCTGCCGATATTAATACCGTCGTATATTCAATAACTCTCAGAGCGATTGCCCCCTCCGAGTCAACCTCGATAGATTGCATTGCTTCAATGCAGGGAGAGGATAACACCTTTTCTGCCTCCGTTATACCTCTCGGCTTCACAGTAACTAAATGCGATCATACAAATTCGCAGTACCAATTCACCACGAGCATATCCCATAGCCTTGTTTGCAACGATTGCGGCTACACGATTGAGAGCGAGCATCAGCTTGTTCCGGGTGTCGTGGTCAATGCAGATTGCATTAACGACGGATATACGCCGTACGAGTGCCTTTATTGCGATTATTATGAAGAGCAAAACGTTATAAAATCGGACGGTCACATATCGGGCGAGTGGGAGATAATTGATCATCCGACGACCGATTCCGACGGTCTAAAGCAAAGGTCGTGTATCGTTTGCGGGGAGGTCACCGAGTCGGAGGTTATTCCGAAGCTTGACCCACCGCCTGCGTGCAAGCACGAAACCGTGTGCTATTACGACGTTGGTGGCGGCTATCATCGCATTGAATGCAGTGACTGCGATTACGAGACTTTGAGTGAGCATAGATATCGCTCCGAGCTTTTATACGATGAATACGGACATTATTCATCCTGCAGTGATTGCGAAAACAAGACGGCAACTGTACCGCACACTCTGTCGGAAATAATAGAAAACAATGGCGATCGTCATATTTTTGGCTGTGCTGAGTGTGAGTATGAGCTTGTGATCAGCTCGGATAATAAAATAGAATTTGTGACTCCGCCAAATGAGATTTGGTCGCAGGAGAGCGGTGACGTAACGCTCGTCTTTTCCGAGGAGTTCGGAGAACCTCTTGCGATATTCGTTGACGGAAGTGCGCTTTCTTCGGAATCGTATAGCGCGGATTTGGGCGTTATAGCGATTGATGCGCAGTATCTTTCTTCATTGAACATCGGTACGCATTCCATTACGGTGTGCTTTGCGAGCGGTAAGGCGACTTTTGAATTGTCGGTTACGGAAATAAATCAGTTAAGCCCTATTCCCGACGGCAGTCACGAGGCGAACGATAAAAACGATACGAGCGATCAGAAAGATAATACGGGCGAGCGCGAAAATGAGGAACTCATCAAGGCTGTTGAGAACGCAGGAAAACTGCTTCTCTCCATTGACGGAGTTCTTCTCTTGATATTGGTTTTGCGCATCGCTATTTGCGGATTAAAAGCCCTTATGGGTAAAAACAAGCGTTGAGGGCAGCGTGTCGAAAGAACGAGCCGTCAACGGCAAAAGGTACGAACAAACGAAAAGCGGTGCGTCCATCTTAGACGCACCGCTCTATTTTATTTATCGAAAAACTTGTGGAATTTCGGCCAGGAAAGTGCCGCGTAGAAGCGGTGTCCTTCAGGGCCTTCAACCCAGTCGATACTGTCTTCCGCACCGAATGCCGCGTAGTATTTCTTTGCGATCTCTACGCTCTCTTCAACTCCGAAATAGGGGAAGATTCTGTCCTCGTGACCCGAAACGACGAGAAGCTTACGGGGTGCAATAAGTCCGCAGAGGTCGCCCATGTCGAATTCGTTTGCTATGCCGGGGATGTAGTTGCAGGTGCAATGAACCATCGCAACGATAGAATCTCTGAAGGTGCAAAGTGCGCAGGAGGGCATTGCGGTCTTGATCTTCTCGATCATTGCCGCCGCGTATATCGTAGCCGTGCCGCCGCCGGAGTTGCCCATGCAGGCGATGCTTTCTCCGTCGATGCTTTTGAAATTCTTCGTTATAACGTCGATCGCTCTCTCAATATCGAAAACTCTTTCTCCGATAGTCGTTCTTCCGTACAAAAGAGCCGTCATAGAGGGCTGCTGGCAAGCAGGGCCCTTCGGAGTTCCGCCGCATTCACCGAATGCGCGCTGCTCAATAGCGAGTGAGGCGTAGCCTTCCTTTACGATCTGCACCGCAAAATCTCTGTCACCGCCGGTTATATCCTTTATATCTCCGTCGTGAATCGGACGGCCGAGAGAAATGTGGTGTCCCGTTGAATGTCCCTGAAGGCAGATTACGAGTGGATATTTTTCCTTCTTTTCGCTCGGAATCCATAAACGGCAGGGAACGAAGTATCCCTTCTCGCTCTGGAATGTGATTCGATAGTCGGTAAAGCCGTCAAGCTCGTCACAGCTCTCAATCGTGAAGCAGTCGTCGGAAGCGGGCTTGATCTTATCCATTCCGAGGAGCGAGGAAAGCTTTTCTCTCGCCTTCTTCTGCCATGCCTTGACATCACCGCCGTCGAATCTCATCGCGGGGCTTGTAGCTTTCGAGATGTCAATGTGAAGTTTTGCAGGATCAAAGTTCATTTTTAATTACCTCCTCGGAATATCTTACCGTTTCCATGGCGTCTGCCGCATATTTGTCTGCGCCGATCCTCTCGGCGTATTCCTCGGTAAGGACTGCGCCGCCAACGACGATTCTGACATCCTTTATTTCATTTTTTAATAGTTTTACCGTTTTTTCCATAGCGGGAAGGGTGGTCGTCATCAGCGCACTGAGTCCGACGAGCCTTGCTCCGCTTTCCTTTACCGCATCAAGAACGGCTTCCGCCTTTACATCCTTTCCGAGGTCTATTACGGAGAATCCGTAGTTTTCGAGGAGTAGCTTAACGATGTTCTTTCCGATGTCGTGTACGTCTCCCTCGACCGTCGCAATAACGAATTTCCCTTTTTTCGCTTCTCCATCCGTGCTTTGGGATGATTTTATAACCTCAAACGCCGCCTTGGCAGCCTCCGCGCTCATAAGAAGCTGCGGGAGATATATCTTCTTTGCCTCGTATCCTGCGCCGACCTTGTCAAGCGCGGGGATTATTTCGGAGTCCACGATCTCGATTGGAGATTTCGTTTTTATAAGCTCGCGAGTTATTTCGGCGCATCTATCCTTGAAGCCCTTTTCGATAGCCGATGCAAGACCGGTTGAAGCCTCCTTTTCATCCGTCCTTTTGACATCTGCCGTGGATACCGCCGAAAAGCTCTCGGCAACCCCGATATAATCAAGGCAGTTTTCATCAAGGCCCTTGAGCGCCCTGTACGTGTAATAGGTGCGCATCATATCGATTGAGTAGGGGTTCATTATCGCCGCCGAAAGTCCGTTTTCAAGAGCAACGGCAAAGAACGTGCCGTTCACCGCGTCTCTGTTCGGAAGACCATACGAAACGTTTGAAACGCCGAGCGAGGTATGGCATCCGAGCTTCGTCTTTATCTCTTTCATAGCCGAAAGCGTTGCCTTCGCCGCGTCAGCGCCGGTGGAGACCGTCATAACGAGCGTGTCGAAAATGATGTCCTTTTTCTTTATTCCGTATCTCTTCGCCTCTTTTAATATCCTCTTGGCTATCGCGACTCTTTCGCTTGCGCTCTCGGGGATTCCGTTTTCATCAAGCGTCAGGGCAATTATCGCGCCGCCGTATTTCTTCGCAAGAGGGAACACGGTCTCCATGCTCTCCTTCTTTCCGTTTACGGAGTTTATGAGAGCCTTTCCGTTATATCGCCTGAGAGCCGATTCCATTGCTTTGGGACTAGCCGTGTCAATTTGCAAGGGGAGACTCGTTACCGCCTGTATCTCGGTGACGGCGCTCGTGAGCATCTTCGTCTCGTCTATTCCGGGTAAACCAACGTTTACGTCAAGAATGTGCGCGCCCGCGCCCTCCTGCTTTATGGCTTCGTCAAGTATGTAGTTTATGTCGTTATTTAAAAGGGCTTCCTTGAATTTCTTTTTGCCCGTGGGATTTATTCTCTCACCGATAAGGATCGGAGAATCCTTAAACGTTACCGCGTGAGTATATGACGAGACCGTCGTTAAATTCTTCTCGCGGACGGGAACTGTCGGGATATCCTTCGTTTTCGTTACGAGCGCCTTTATATATTCGGGAGTCGTGCCACAGCAGCCGCCCATAACGCGAAGCCCCATGCCTTGAAGACTTGCAAGCTCTTTTGCAAAATCGTCGGGCGTAACGTCGAAATAGGTGCATCCGTTTTCTTCTTTCGGAAGACCTGCATTCGGCTTAAGCACCACCGGCACGGATGCTACGGCGAGCATCCTTTCTATCACGGGTCTCAGCGCCTCCGGGCCAAACGAGCAGTTTGCACC
>JAZLEH010000257.1:0-2107 GCA_045615165.1 Eubacteriales bacterium
TTATGTTGAACAGCATTGTACGCGATGCGTTTGAATAATCGGTTGCGTGGACCTTTCCGCCGGTAAGATTGTATATAAGCCAAGTGTCGATAGTGCCGAAGCATATCTCGCCGCGCTCCGCGCGATCTCTTACTCCATCAACGTTATCCAAGATCCAAGATATTTTCGATGCCGAAAAATAAGGATCAAGGAGAAGTCCCGTCTTCTTTTTGATCAAATCGGAATATCCGTCTGCCTCAAGTTTTTTGCAAAAATCTGCAGTTCTTCTGCATTGCCATACTATCGCGTTGTATATCGGCAAGCCCGTTTTTCTGTTCCAGACGATAGTCGTCTCTCTTTGATTTGTTATTCCGATTCCGTAAACCTCATCCCAAGAAGCACCGATCTTCAACAGTGCTTCGGTGGCAACGCTTATCTCGGTTGACCAGATTGTCATCGGATCATGCTCGACCCATCCCTCGTTTGGAAAGATCTGCGGAAATTCGCGCTGAACGACGCTGTGAACGTTTCCACCCTTGTCAAAAAGGATGCATCTGGAGCTTGTCGTTCCTTGGTCGAGTGACATAATATATTTTTTCATTTTATATTTTCCTCGCAAAATATTTTACTTTGTGTGGATTTTTATAGTTATATTTTACTTAATAGAGAAGCCGTATTTGTATATCTTATATAAAAAAGTTTCCTCGGGCATAAGTTGCCCGAGGATGTGAAATTATTTAATTTCAACAGTTACGTGCTTTCCGCACGTGTTCGCTGCGGCCTTCATTATTTGCCTGATAGCCTTCGCTATTTTACCGTGGCGACCGATAACCATTCCGGTATCGTCTTCAGCAACGGTAAGAATAAGCTCGACGTCATCTCCGTTAACAACCTCTTCTACGTTAACGGCATCGGGAGTATCAACGATTGCACGCGCGATGTCTGCAAGTATTTGCTTCAGTTCCATTTTGCGCTTACCTGCTTCCGATAGGGAAGCTCCTTCCGATTTTTTGACGAATTACTTGATGATTTCGGTCTTCTTAAGAAGAGTTCTTACGGTTTCAGTGGGCTGAGCGCCGTTGTTGAGCCACTTGGTAGCCTTCTCTGCATCGATCTTGATGTCAGCGGGATCGGTGAGGGGGTTGTAGTAGCCGATCTCTTCGATGAACTTACCGTCACGGGGAGATCTCTCGTCTGCAACGACTACACGATAGAAGGGAGCCTTCTTTGCGCCAAGTCTCTTAAGTCTGATTTTTACTGCCATTTTTTTGTCCTCCAAAATGTTTGAAAATGTTTTTTATAATTTTTTTAATTATATTCGTGATTAGAAGGGAAGCTTAAGTCCCGCAAGGTTGCGGCGCTTACCCATATTTGAAAACTGCTTCATGGTTTTCTTCATTTGCTCGAACTGCTTAAGGAGCTTGTTGACGTCCTCGACGGTCGTTCCCGAGCCGTTTGCAATTCTTTTCCTGCGCGATCCGTTGATTATTTCGGGATGCACGCGCTCTTTCTTCGTCATCGAAAGAATGATTGCCTCGATCTTTGCCATGTGGTTTTCATCAAGCTCAGCGTCCTTAAGCGAGCCTGCCTTAACACCGGGGATCATACTGATAAGACTGCTTATGTTGCCCATCTTCTTGATCTGGTGCATTTGCATAAGGAAATCCTCGAGAGTGAAGGTCTGTTCTCTGAACTTCTTCTCGATTTCCTTCGCCTGCTTTTCATCGAATCCCGCTTCTGCCTTTTCAATAAGCGAAAGAACGTCGCCCATTCCAAGTATTCTTGAAGCCATTCTGTCGGGGTGGAAGAGCACGATCGCGTCAAGCTTTTCGCCCGTACCGATGAACTTGATAGGCTTGCCGGTAATATATCTTACCGAGAGTGCCGCACCGCCGCGCGTATCGCCGTCCATCTTCGTGAGCACGACTCCGCTAATTTCAAGAAGCTCGTTGAAGCTCTTCGCAACGTTGACTGCATGCTGACCGGCCATAGCGTCAACTACGAGAAGAATTTCCGTAGGAGAGGTGGTCTCCTTGATCTTCACGAGCTCGCCCATAAGCTCTTCATCAATGTGAAGGCGTCCGGCGGTATCGATGAAGACCATATCGTGACCGTTTTTCTTAGCGAA
>JAZLEH010000258.1:0-13922 GCA_045615165.1 Eubacteriales bacterium
TCGATGAATTTATAGGTCTCTTCCTTGTCAATATTAAGCTCGCGAGTGGTCTCGCGAACGTCTGCCGCTTCGGGATTTGAGAGATACTTTTCGAGGTGACCGAGCGTTTGCATGCACGGGATAATCTCGATTCCGTAATCAAAGGCGTAGTCGTCTATTTCGCGAAGCTCTGCCGCAGAATAGCTTCCGCGCTGATGTCCGAAATATTTGCGGGTCGGAAGCTCGTAAACGTCCTCGATATAAAGGAGCGCCATATTGAGCCCCATTACCGCCATATAATCCATAAAGGAAGAGAGACCCGCAACCGTCAGGGGCGAGTAGTTTGAGAGGTCGGGCATAACTCCCGCGGTTTTGAAATTGATCCTCTCGGATATTTCAAAATCCTTGCCGTCCGCGAGATTCTCTCTAAGAAGTCCGAGTGCGCGGAAGAAATGGATCTTATCCTTATAACCTATGGTTATTTCGCTGCCGCATCGTTTCACGGATATTCCGTCGATGCGATGAACGTTTGCCGAGAGTTCTTCTTTTACGCCGTCAAGGCAGAGAGTTTTTGAAGCCCTTTTAAGTCCTGCTTTAAGCTCATCGGGAAGATTAACGAAATTTATCATAATTTTCACCTAAAAAGGAAGCGCGATTAAGCGCTTCCTTGATTTTATTAAAGGTTGATTTTGGTAGCTACTTCGTAAAGGCGCTTGATATCGCCGCGGCGCTCTTCAACGAGAGCCTTCATAGCCTCGATCTCTTCAGCAGAGAAGATAGCAAGCTCTTCGTCGGTAACTGCGATGTTCTTATTCATCTTATCAGCAGTGAGCGCGAAAGTGATATCCATAGCTACGATGTCGCCGTGACGCTCGCAGATAACGAGGTTGGACTTGCCGAGAAGGAGCTGTTCAACCGCGTAAACACCCATATTGGATGCAAGAACTCTGTCGCGAAGAGAGGGAGTACCGCCTCTAACGACGTGCGCAAGGCGTGCGAACTTAGTTTCAACGCCGGTCTCAGCCTGAATCTGCTTTGCAATAGCGGGAGCATAGTCTGATCCTACACCCTCGGAAACGAGAACGATGAAGTTTCTCTTTCCGATTGCTCTTGCTTCCTTGATCTTCTTGCAGATCTCGTTGGAATCGTAGGGGATCTCGGGAATAACGATAGCGCTTGCGCCGGTTGCGATGCCCGCGTTAAGAGCGATGTCGCCGGCACCTCTTCCCATAACCTCAACGACGTTACATCTTGCGTGGGATTCGCAGGTATCGCGAAGCTTGTCAACGAGGTCGATAACGGTGTTCATTGCGGTGTCGTAACCAATGGAATTATCGGTAGAGGTGATGTCGTTATCAATAGTGCCGGGGATTCCGATGCAGGGGATTCCAAGCTCGGTAAGGGATCTTGCGCCGCGGAACGTTCCGTCGCCGCCGATTGCAACGATGCCGTCGATCTCGAACTTTTCGCAGGTTGCGATAGCCTTTGCCTTACCCTCAGCGGTGAGCATTTCGGGGCAACGGTCGGAATAAAGAACCGTACCGCCCTTGTTGATTATGTTGGAAACGTCTCTTATAGCGAGGGGGGTGATATCACCGTCGATGAGTCCCGAGTAACCGCGATGGATACCCATAACCTCAACTCCGTGTGCAAGAGCGGCGCGGGTAACCGATCTTACCGCCGCGTTCATTCCGGGTGCGTCACCTCCGGATGTAAGTACGCCTATTTTTCTGAATTTTTTCATATTCGTGATAACCTTTCGGAGATAATATAAATTTCTTAGATAATTATACAATAAAAATCGCAATTTATCAATGCCTATTACGAAAATTTTTTAAAAAATAAAAGATTAATAAAATCTTTTCGTTTAGATTGACAAAATCCATACTTTGTGATAGAATATAATACAATAGTTAACATTGATTTAAAAAAGACGATTGGACGGAGGGCATTTTATGTATATAGCTATTATCGCAGACGACAATAAAAAAGAACTTATGGCTCAGTTTTGCATTGCATATTGCGGAATCTTGTCTCGCCATCACCTTTGCGCCACTCATATAACAGGCAAATATATATCCGATGCAACCGGGCTTGAAATCGAGACCTTCCTTGCGGGAAGCTCGGGCGGTACGGATCAGATCGCGGCGCGCGTTTCTTATAATGAGATCGACCTTGTGTTCTATTTCAGAAGCACCGATCCTTCGGATATGATATACGAGGGAGAGCAGAATCTCCTTCGCCTTTGCGACGTTTATAACGTTCCCCTTGCAACGAATATTGCGACTGCGGAAGCGCTCGTTATCGCGCTTGATAACGGAACTCTTAACTGGAGAGAACTCGTTAACCCGATAAGCGAATTCAATATCAAGAAAAAGCATTGACAGGGACGGCCCTTTGGGTCGCCCTTTTCATAATCACGGAGTGTATTTATGGCAATTATCAAGGAAATGAAATTTTATATTTCGTCGTCGATAGATAACCTTACGAAGGAGGGTCTCGCAGACGGCGAGCCCGAGCGCAACGATATAACCGTCGAGGGATTTTATAAGATAAGCGACGAGGGATATGAGATAACCTATTCCGAAATGACCGAGGGCGGAAAGGTCGTGTCCGATATTATCATCACCGCCTCCTCTGTTACGGTCAAGCGCCGCGGCGCTGTGGATAGCGAAATGGTGTTCTCCGAGGGGCTTTTGCACAAATCCCTCTATACCGTGTCGCCTTATAGCTTTGATGCAGAGGTTTTGACCAAGAGGATAAGAAACGGACTTACCAAGGACGGCGGCAGGATCGATATTTTCTATAATATGAAAATCGGCGGCGCAGACAAAGCGGTCAAAATGAGAATAGATTGCAGGTAAGATAATGGAAATAAACGAATTAAAAGCAAGGCTCAAATCGGGGGAGATATCCGGCTGGTATCTGTTCGCCGGCGAAGAGGATTATCTTAAGAAATATTACCTCTCCTCGCTTCGCGCCGCGGCTATAACCGACGAGGTGTTCGCAACCTTTAACCACTCGGTATACGACGGAGCGGATATTGATTTTGCCTCTGTTGCCGAGGATATAAAATCTCCGCCGATGATGGGCGACTATAAGCTTATTGAATGGAAATTCGCCGACCTTGATTCGCTTAAGGAGGGGGAGCGTGCGGCGCTTGAATCCCTTTTTGAAATCAAGGATGAATATCCCTACGCGATTTTTGCGATAATGGCAACGCAGGACGGATTTGACGTCGGCACGAAGAAAAGACCCTCAAAGCTTGCGTCAAGGCTTGCCAAGGGTTTTGACGTAGTCGTGTTTGATAAATCCACCGACTCACAGCTCCTCGCTTGGCTTAAAAAGCACTTTGACGCAGAGGGCATCGCGGTTACCGCGCAAACCCTTAACGCGCTCATCTTCCGCTCAGGTCACTCGATGGAGATACTTAATAACGAGGTCTCGAAGCTTGCGGCGTATATAAAGGCAAACGGCAGACGCGAGCTCACTCTCCAAGACGTTGAATCGATCGCATCGCCGAGCTCGGAGTGCGATGCATTCGAGCTTTCAAACGCGATAATAGAAAAGAACGTTGATAAGGCGTTCTTCGCCCTCTCGGATCTTAAGCAGAGAAGAGTTGAGCCGTTTTCAATACTCGCGATGCTTGAGCGCACTTATGCCGATCTCACCTCGGTTGCGCTTCTTCTTGCCGAGGGTAAGGGGGCGGCAGATATAGAGGGGATAATGAAGTTCCACCCGTATAAGACAAAGCTCTATATAAGCGCGGCGAAAAGATTAGGCGCTGAGCGCATCGCCGAGTCGTTATCCGAGCTTTGCAGGCTGGATGCCGCATCTAAATCAGGTGGCGTTTCGGGTTACGGCGCGATCGAGATGTTTATAACGAAAAATCTTTAATGCGCGTGCTTTGATGCAAAATTTGATTATATTTGCTAAAATCAAATTTAATTTTCAAAGAAAATAGTAATATTTTGTGCTTGACACGGGCGCGCATTTTATGTTACAATATATAAAATAAAAAAATATAAGTAAAAAAGAGAGGAAAGTAAAATGGCAACTTACCTTAACGAACCCTCGCATACCTTTAGCGAGTATCTCCTTATTCCCGGATATACCGATGAGCGTTGCATCCCTGCAAACGTTTCGCTCCGCACCCCTCTTGTAAAGTATAGAAAGGGCGAAGAGGAATGCCCTCTTATGCTCAATATCCCTATGGTTTCGGCTATAATGCAGTCGGTTTCTAACGACACTATGGCAATCGCTCTTGCAAAGGAGGGCGGCATTTCATTCATCTACGGTAACCAGACTATCGAGGATGAGGCGGCAATGGTTGCCAGAGTTAAGGGTTATAAGGCGGGCTTCGTTGTGTCCGATTCTAACCTCACTCCCGAGAACACCCTTGCGGACGTTCTTGAGCTTGCTGAGAGAAACGGTCACTCCACCATGGCGGTAACCGAGGACGGCACTGCTACCGGTAAGCTTCTCGGCATCGTTACCGGAAGAGATTATCGCGTTTCCCGTATGAACACCGACGAAAAGGTAAAGAACTTTATGACTCCCTTTGATAAGCTCGTTACCGCTCCCGAGGGAACTACCCTTAAGATCGCAAACGATATTATCTGGGATAACAAGCTCAACTCTCTTCCCATCATAGATAAGAACGGAAACCTTAAGTATTTCGTATTCCGTAAGGACTACTCTCAGCACAAGGAGAATCCCCTTGAGCTTCTTGATAAGAACAAGAGCTACGTAGTTGGCGCAGGTATCAACAGCCGTGACTACGAGAAGAGAGTTCCCGCACTCGTTGAAGCAGGTGCAGACGTTCTTTGCATCGACTCCTCCGAGGGATATACCATCTGGCAGAAGAAGACCATTGAGTTCATTCGTGAAAAGTACGGCAACACCGTTAAGGTTGGTGCAGGTAATATAGTTGACAGAGAGGGATTCCGCTTCCTTGCAGAAGCAGGTGCTGACTTCATTAAGATCGGTATCGGCGGCGGCTCTATCTGTATCACTCGTGAGACCAAGGGTATCGGTCGCGGACAGGCAAGCGCGGTTATCGAGGTTGCCGCCGCTCGTGACGAATACTACAAGGAGACCGGCGTTTATATTCCGATCTGCTCCGACGGCGGTATCGTTCACGACTATCATATGACTCTCGCTCTTGCAATGGGCGCTGACTTTATGATGCTCGGAAGATACTTTGCAAGATTTGATGAGTCTCCCACACCCAAGACTATGATCAACGGTCAGTACGTTAAGGAGTATTGGGGCGAGGGCTCTAACAGAGCAAGAAACTGGCAGAGATACGACCTTGGCGGTAAGGCGAAGCTCTCGTTCGAAGAGGGCGTAGATTCCTACGTTACCTATGCAGGTCCTCTCCACGATAACGTTGAGAAGTCGCTTTATAAGGTTAAGTCCACTATGTGCAACTGCGGTGCGATCACAATTGAGGAGCTTCAGGAAAAGGCAAAGCTCACTCTCGTTTCGGCTACGAGTATCGTAGAGGGCGGATATCACGACGTTACTCTCCGCAAGTAATATGAATTTAATAAACGGTGAGGCTTTCCTCACCGTTTTGCTTTGAGAAAGGATTACTATGATAAACGCGCTATTGCTTTCATCAGCGGTTGCGGTGATTGCGCTTCAAGCAATTATAAAGAAATATTATAACGGAATAACCTCGGATAAGGGCGCTTTCGTTTTCAACGCGGTATTTTCTATTGCCGCGTGCGCATTTTTCGTTGTTTTCAGCGGATTTGATCTTCATTTCACGCTTGAGCTTCTTCCGTATTCTCTCCTTTTTGCCGTGGGCTACGGCGGTGCGATAGTTGCGGCATTTCTTGCTATAAAATATGGCTCGCTTTCGTTAAGCTCGCTCGTTCTTTCGTATTCGCTTCTCGTTCCGACTGCGTACGGGCTTATGTTCCTTGATGAAAAATTAAGTGTTTTTCTCATTATAGGACTTGTGCTTCTCTCAATCAGTCTCTTCCTTATTAATTCAAAAAAGGGCGACGGAAAAATAACTCTCGTTTGGGTAATATGGGCGGCGGCATCATTCGTTTGCAACGGCGCTTGCGCAACCGTTCAGCTCGTTCAGCAGAGGAATTTTGACGGCGGTTATAAAAGCGAGTTTATGATAGTCGCGCTTTTGGTCGTTGCGGTTATTCTTATAGTAATTTCGGCATTCGCCGATAAGGGCGATATTAAATTCAGTCTTAAAAAAGGCTGGTGGCTTATGGCTTTATGCGGTATTGCGAATGCCGCGGCAAACCTTTTCATTATGTTGCTTAACGTTCGTATGAAGGCTTCTATAATGTATCCCGTCGTTTCAGCGGGCGGAATAATTCTTACTTGGGTTGTGTCGCGCTTCTTGTACCGCGAGAAGCTTAGCGCAAAGCAGAATTTAGCGCTGATTCTCGGAAGTATTGCAGTTGTGTTCATGAACATATAAAAGAAAAAAGGCACTGTGAAAACAGTGCCTCTTTTTAAATCTATATACTCTTTGCATATTCGGTTGGCGAGACGCCAACGATCTTTTTAAACAGGCGAGAGAAGTAATGAAGCGATGCGAAGCCGAGCTTTGCCGAGATCTCGGTGCAATTCATCTTTCCGTCGCGGAGAAGTCTTTTTGCCTCTTCGATCTTAAGCTCGATGAAATAATTTATCGGGCCGTTGCCGTGCTTTTTTCTGAAAAGGAGCTTTAATTTTGACACGCTCATTGAGCATCTGTTGGCAATCTCGTCAAGCGTGAGTGAGCGGTAAAGGTTCTTCTTCAAAAATTCGGTAACCACGTGGAAGTCCTTATCCAGCCTTTGCGAGACGGATGCGGTTTGCGTAGTAGGCTTTAATATATCTATAAGGAAGAATTCGAGCTGTTTTTTGATTTTTTGCAGGGCATATTCGGGAACTCCGTCCTTAAGGATCATTCCGCGAATGGTGTCTCCCGGGGCGCGCCCTTTGAAATATACGACGGCATCGTCGATGATGTCGGTTATAAGCTCCTTTTGTAGAATGTTGAGGTTTATGGTGCGATTATATAGCTCGGGCAAGGCAACCGAGTCCGAAGCAAAGCTGATTATATACGGTGCGGCAACTGTGTGGCAGAGGATTTGATGATGCGCGCCGGGGGCGTAAACGATCATTTGACCCGCCTTAAGATTATGTGCAACCCCGTCAACCGAGATTGTACACGAGCCGCTCGCAAGGTAGAATATCTCCGGGAAATCGTGCGATTCGCCAAGAGTTTTCGGCGAGATGAGGATGGGTTTTAGCACCGTGAATATGCTATTGACCGAAAGCTTGTCGCTAAGCTCTGTTCCAACGTAGGTCATATTGATCTCCCTCCCTCTAAAAATAACCTTTTTGTGCAAATTTTTCACCGATATTATAAAGACAATCACCCAAAAATGTGTTAAAATGGAATTGTAACGGATGATATCCGTTCTCATTATATCTCATTGATGAAAAAAAGTCAAGAAAGGATTTTATTATGAAAAAATTAAAGCTTGGTCTTGTTGGTTGCGGCCGTATGATGGCGCAGCACGTAAAGGGCGTCGTTCACGTTGATAACGTTGAGATCGTTGCAGTCTGCGACATTCTTAAGGGAAATGCAGAGGAGGTTTCCGAAGCACTCGGCGGCACTCCCGTCGTGTTCACCAATTACAGAGAGATGGTTGACCTCGTTGACGCGGTTATGATTGCGCTTCCTCACGACCTTCACTTCGAGTGCGGTATGTTCTTCGCATCCCACGACAAGCATATACTTATGGAAAAGCCCCTTTGCAATACCGAAAGAGAGTGCGAGCTTCTTATTGAAGAGTGCGAGAAGAGAAATCTTAAGCTCATGTGCGCTTACCCCGTTCGCTTCTGGCCCGGTATCGTAAAGCTTAAGGAGCTCGTTGACTCCGGCGAATACGGCGAGATCATCCAGATGTCTATCTGGACAGAGCAGCTTACCGGCGCAAATCTCAAATATGACGATGAATACGGCCGTCAGTGGCTTATCACCAACCGTATCGGCGGCGGCCAGCTCTTCAGCCACGGTTGCCACTACGTTGACCTTATGCTCTGGTTCCTTGGCGAGCCCATCAGCGGCGCTCACATGGGAACGAGAAACGGTACTCCTTGGATGCTCCGCGAGGGCACCAGCGCGCTCGTTATGAAGTTTGAAAACGGCGTCGTAGGTTATCACGGCGCAACCTGGGGCGCAAGAGGAACGAGACTTGCATACGACTTCCAGGTTCAGACCGAGAAGGGCCTTCTTGAATACGAGCATACCGTAGGCGAGGTAAGACTTTATAACGGAAGCGGCGACCACAAGCCCGGCGAAGCTACCGAAAAGCAGTCTTACAACGTTCTTTGGAAGCGCGCAGGCGAGGCTTCTAAGGAAACTCAGCACGAGATCAGACACTTTACCGAGTGCGTTCTCGAGGACAAGACTCCTCTTACCAACGGTAGAGCCGCTCTTCAGGGACTTCGCGTTATCTGGAAGCTTTACAACGCAGAAGAGAACGACGTTCTTGCAGATCTTCGCGGACTTGGACTTAAGGACTAATATAATTCAAAACTCCCACCGACAAGGTGGGAGTTTTCGTTAGTCGATATTTTAATCAGTCGAGTCTGTTTGCCGAAGTGTATTGCTGGGTGCTGTTTGCCATAAAGGGAACGCCCTCGGTCGCTCTGGGATAGGGAAGTATCTTTTCTTCAAGCTCGGGGATTGAATCGATGTTGCCGTTTACGTAGTCGAGAAGTCTTCTGCGGCAAGCATCGGTTCTGTGAATAATTCCACCGTGCATACGGTCCTGAACGTCAAATCCGCAGGGCTTGTTCTCGTAGAACCACATCTTTTCTGCCGCGCGGCTATACTCCTTAAGCCTTTTTGCAACGATAACGTACTCGTTTTCGGCAAGGCGCTTAAGCTCCTCCTTGTCGCCTTCAACGTAAGCCCTTCTCGTGCGTACGCCGAGCTCGTATTTTATCTCAAGCACGTCGCAAAGCTTTGCCGCCGCATTGAAGAGGATCGCGTACTTGCGGCTCTTCTTTGCTACCTCGCGAAGCTCGTCTGCGAACTGTTTATATTTAGCGCCGTCACCGAGGGTTACGGTGTAATCAAGGAAGCCGTTGAAATAGTCGGAGTAGAGCATATACTTCGAGGGGTTGACCTCGTTGCCGTATTTCCATACGTAGCCCTGAAGCTCGTTGGGCTTGTCTATCTTCATAAAGTCGTCGAAATCGATTCCGATAATTCTCTTGAATTTAGCCTTGATCGACTCTTCGTCGGTGTTGCCTCTTGCAATCTCCGCGATGTAGAAAAGGGAGGGGAGGGTTGACATCTTCGGGCATTCGCCACCGTTGTTGCCCCATATAGTCATAAATATGTTGCGGATACCCTTTTTTGCGCAGGTCTGAACCGATTCGGTCATCGTTTCAATCGAATATCTGTTTGACGGAATAAATCCGCGCCAGGTCCATATACCGCCTGCGTACCAGGTGTTTTTTGAAAGCTGGGCGTGGTTGTCAAGCATATCGGGCGTTCTCGGAATATCCTTGAACTGGTCGGTATCGTAGGTTGTGTAGCTCCAATATACGGGAATAACATCGGGATCGTAATTCTCGATTACCTCCTTGGGAAGCGTGGTTTTTCTTATATTGTATTTGCCGTCTGCCCAGGAGCGGAAGTACATATCCGACCAGATCATTACCTCGTAGTCGTATTTCTTCGCTATTTCCTTAACCTTTTTGAGGTGTCTGCCGATTATATCGACGCTCGGCTCGTAGCCGTATTTATCAAGGTGCTTGCCGCGTCCGAGCTGGAACGCCTCGTCCATACCGATATGAATAAGCCTTGACTCAAAGCACTCGGAAAGAGTTTTGAACATATGGTCGATAACCTCGTAGGTTCGGGGATCGTCAACCATCATAACGGGGCCCATATCAACGGGAATCTTGCCCCATCTTACCGCCGCTTCAAGATGCGCGAGCGTCTGAATGCAGGGGATTATCTTTATGCCGTAGCTCTTTGCGTAGGCATCGATCTCCTTCATTTCGGACTTAGTGTACTTTCCTCTCATATAACCGAAATAGGGCTCGCCATCAACCTCGTAGGTGTCCTCCGTATAGAGCATAAGCATATTGTAGCCCATTTTTTTGAGAAGAGGGATAAATCTTTTGAGTCCATCCAAACTCATAACCGAGTTTCTCGACATATCTATCATAAGTCCGATCGTGTCAAAATTCTTTTTCTTCATAACGTTTCCTTTCGTTAGCGTCGGTATTTTTAATGCTGATTGTATTATAGCACATAATAAGAATAATGTAAACAATAAAATGAGGTTTGCTAGCATAACTTAAAAGTTTTGCACGTGTCGCGAACAGAAAAAGAGAGAATGCCGCAAACCTGCCGCGCATTCTCTCTTTAATTTTATTCTTCGTCTGAGTTTTCTTCAAATCGACCGATGCCGACGAGCTCGTCAACGGGGACGGAGAAGATTACCGCGCTTCCGTCGGTCTTAAGTCCTGCGGAATCTCTCAGAGCTTCCATTATCTTGAGCTTATATTCGCTCGTGGTAAGGAAGAAGATCGTGTCCGTGTCTTCTGCAAGAGCCGTGCCCATTGCCTGCTCGATCTTCGCGTTGTCAACGCTTCTCGTGTGGAATACGGTTGCACCCGTAGCACCTGCGGTGCGCGCCGCCTCTACGGCAACGTCGGAATATTTTTCATCCACTACCGCTATTACAAGCTCGTGCATAATCTTTTTCTCCTTTTTTGCGGTTGATTTAGCCTTTTCGACACTTGCGAGTATAGGCTCTTCAACGATATTTGAAATTGCCGAAAGGGGCGTTGTGAACGCAATTCCGCGTCCTAGAAGATAGAGCTTTAATTCCTTTCCGATCGAGGTGAGAATCGACTTTTCAATGTTTGAGGGAATTAAAGAGAACGTGACACGCTTTTCAACGTCGTCAATTCCGAAATAGCTCCTGTGGTGGGAGCGCGCCGTTCCGTGTCCGATTCCCGAAAAGTGCATCGCGGTGCAGGATCGGTTTATCGTTTCGGTGAGCTTTGTTTGCTGGTCTTTACTTATAATACTTATAAGGAGCTTAACTCTTTGATTCTGTGACTTTTTCATTTTGCGCTCTCCTTTTTGACTCTCTGCGCGCGGGGATATTCAACGAAGCTTTCGCTCTTTGAAATGAAGCTGCGCTTTCTGCGTCTGGATTTAATCGTGTAAACAAGTCCGAAGAGCTGAATTGCGATAATGGGTGCCATTGCAACGAATGCAACGCAACCGAATGCATCGGTCATAACGTCGCCTGCAACGTTTTCGCTCGTGCACGCACCGATAGCGAGGGGAAGAACGAATCCGCTCATCATCGTTCCGCTTGCAACTCCACCCGAGTCAAACGCGATACCGACGAACATCTTCGGCACGAGGAAGCAGAGAATGAACGCGAGAAGATAGCCGGGGATAAGTATGTACATTATTGATATTCCTGTGAGGATTCTTAAAGCCGAAAGACCGATAGCGGCGGAAACACCGACCGAAAGACCGAGCCCGGTAAGCTTGCCCGAGATCGCGCCCGCGCTCATCTCCTCAACGAGACGGTTAAGAACGTATACCGCCGGCTCGGCTTTAACGATGAAGAAGCCGAGTAGCATACCGATGGGAATAAGAAGCCATCCGCCGTGGATAGATGCGAGACCCTGACCGATAAGCATTCCCGTGGGCATAAAGCCGACGTTCGCGCCGGTAAGGAAGATCGCAAGTCCGACGAAGGTGTAAATAACACCGATAAAGATTCGTATAAGCTGAGTTTTGGAAAATGCGTGAGTAACGAGCTGGAATATCACGGTGAACACGACGATGGGAAGAAGCGCGAGCGCAACCTCCTCGGCGTAATGTACGATCTCGGTGCAATATTCCCAGATTCCGTCACGAGTGGTGTCGGGCTGAGAGGGAAGAGTCATTGCCTGACCGCCGCCGTTGATATCCGCGACGATTCCGAGAACAAGAACGGAAATTATAGGTCCGATACTGCAAAGCGCCGTGATACCGAATGAGTCGTCTCTGCCGCTTTTGCTGAGTCGCGCAGAGGAAACACCCGCACCGAGTGACATTATGAACGGAACTGTCATCGGGCCGGTCGTAACTCCACCCGAGTCGAATGCGAGCGGGCGGAAGCTCTCGGGGAGGAAGAATGCAAGCGCAAACGCCACGAGGTAGAATACCGCGAGAATTATATTAAGATTGAATCCGAAAACGATTCTGAGAAGTGCAATAACGAGGAAAATACCTACGCCGACCGAAACGGTCAGGATAAGAACGAGATTCTCAACGTCGGATACCTGATTTGCGAGTATCGTAAGGTCCGGCTCGGATATCGTTATGATTATACCGATGATGAAGCTGATAAACGCAATAAGCCATATCTTTCCCGAGGAGGCGATGGACGAACCGATCTTAACGCCGAGCGGTTGCATCGACATCTCTGCACCCATATTGAAAAGGCTCATTCCGAAAACGAGGAAGGCAATGCCGATAAGGAATATCAGCATATATCCCGATCCGATGGGCGTTATAGTCAGCGAAAGGGCAAAAACTATGAGCGCTATCGGAAGAATAGAATGTAATGATTCTGAAAGCTTCGATTTTATCATTTGAGGTGGTCCTGTGAATAATGGTTTGTTTTACGATTCGGTTATGGTGTTAAAGTCGAGGTAGAAGTAACGGGGGGGATTTCCTCCGGGGTTGACCGTTACGGTGAACGCACCCGTCTGAGGCTTGTCGATCTCAATTCGGAAGGCTTCGCCGACAGAGGCTGTGTATTTATATTCGCGCGTGTCGCAAAGCGCGTCCTTCTCACGATAGAGCTTGGTGGAAACCACCGCGGGAGTCTCGCCGAGAAGACCGTCAACGTCGTATACCTTAACGCAGTTCAGGTAAATATGAACGGCAAGGCGCGAATCATCCGTCGAGTCGAAGATGGTTCTTATCTCGCAGGAGACGACGATCGACGAGGAGAGAGTCTTGCCCGTGTCGGCGTCGATGTAATCGAGTCTTTCGCCGATCTTCGGGAATCTGAAATCAAGATATTCAGAGTTGGGGTAGGTGAATTCGTAATTTCCGACCGAGACTACGCAATAATCGGTAAAGCCTGCTTCGGTTATCGCGAGTATCGCGCATATTCCTGCCTTCTTCGCGGTTATAACGCCACCCTCGCAGGTCGCGATAGAGGGATCGGTCGAGGTCCAGGAAATGCTTGCGCCCGCGTCGTTAAGGGTTCTTGCTGTGATGGTCGCCGTTTCACCGACGGGGAGCGAGATCTCGTTCTGTGAGAGCTTTACGTGGGGCGCAGTGGGGTTGTCAACGGTTACCGAGCAGCTTATCGTTTTCGCCTCGGATTTGTGAGTCGCGGTTATGGTGCAGGAGCCGTAGCCCGTGGCGGTTACGACGCCGTTGCTATCGCACTGCGCGATGCTCTTATTAGAGGTCGTCCAGACGATATCTGCGGTTATGTCCTGGTTTTTATCGTCGAATATGCGGAGCTGATGCTGCCTTCCGATATTTTCAAGAACAACGGAGGAGTCGGATATTGAAAGAAGCTGGTTGGGGCTGGGTATAGATATCGCGCAGGTGGCGTACGCCTTATCCTTATACGATGCGCGCACTATGCAGTTACCGTATCCAACCGTCGTTATTACTCCGTCCTCGCAGGTTGCAACCTCGGGGTTGGATGACCACCACACGATGCTCTCCCTCGCCTCCGATTCGGGAACAGTCATTGAATCCTCGATCACCTTTGCCTCAAGAACCTTCGTTATATTAAGGTCGTTGAAGGTTAGCTCTATATTTGAAAGTATTAAAGCGTTCGTTTCATAGTCCTCATCTGATGAGCAGGACGAAAGGATGGATAACGAGATAGCTGCGGTCAATATGATCAACA
>JAZLEH010000259.1:0-10963 GCA_045615165.1 Eubacteriales bacterium
TTTCTCCCTTGCGGATCGAGCTATGAATACACGACGAGCGACAGCGAAGAAAATCTATACACCTCAATAAATTTCACGGCAAAAATCGAAAACGCCGCAATGACCGTTTACTCGCTTGAAGGATTTCACGGAGCGCATCACATATTCCAAAGCTTTTCGTCATTATGGAAATTCGGCAATCCGTCCGACAAATACAAATGCATATCCGATTTTTACAGTATTTTATCATTCGTCTCTCGCATAGAGCAGACGAAAAGGCTAGCCGACGGAAGCCTCACGGTTATCGAGCCCGCGATAGAATATTTAAAGCTGCATATATACGACGTAGACTTCAAGATAAACAAGCTCCACGCCCTTTGCGGAATTTCGGACACCTATTTTAGAAAGATATTTACAAAGAAATACAATATGACTCCCAAGGAATACGTTCTATACGAGCGGATCACACACGCGCGCTCGATTATTGATAGCGGTGATTACGGAAGCATAAAAGAAGTTGCCGAGTCGGTCGGATACAGCGACTCACTCTATTTCGGCAAGGCGTTCAAGAAGTTTTACGGCGCACCCCCGTCAACCATTGATGAAAATAATTAGAATTTCTTCCTGCGGGCGTTGAATTCCCGCCTCTTATATGTTATAATCTTTTTAACGCACGACGCGACTTTTCCAAATTAATTTATAAGGATATTTATATGAAAGCTTACCTTTTTGATTTTGACGGCACTCTCGTTGACTCGATGCCCACCTTCTGCGGCATTATGACGGGAATCCTTGATGAAAACGGCATCGCTTACGGCGACGATATCATTAAGATCATAACCCCTCTCGGCTACGGCGGAACGGCGCAGTATTTTATCGAAAGCCTCGGTCTTAAATCCACGGTTGACGAGCTTCGCGTTACGATGAACGAGCGCGCAGTACACGAATACACCTATAACGTTCCCGCAAAGAATAACGTTATTGAGGTTTTGAAGGAATTAAAATCGCGCGGCGCAGACCTCAACATCCTGACCGCAAGCCCCCACACCGCGCTCGACCCCTGTCTGAAGCGTCTCGGAATATACGAGCTTTTCACCAACGTTTGGTCCTGCGAGGATTTCAAAACGACGAAAGCTGACCCAGAAATATACCGTATGGCGGCAAAAGAAATAGGGCTCCCCGTCGAAGAGGTTCTCTTCCTTGACGATAATTATAACGCCGATAAAACCGCAAAATCCGCGGGAATGGCTGTATGCGGAGTATACGACGAGACGTCCACGGAGTACGTCGACGAGATCAAGTCGGTATCCGATTATTACGTATACGATTTCAAAGAGCTTCTTGAATTAGATTGATATAATGAAAAGTGAGAGCAACTGCAAGTGGCTCTCACTTTTGTATTTGCGGAACATCGCTAACTCCTAATATATAGTCTATTGACACGTTGTGGAAAGCAGACAACTTAATTAAGATATCAGTTGGAATATCTCTTTGCCCAAGCTCATAATTGCTATACACTTGTTGCGAACAATTTAAATATCTTGCCATTTCCTTTTGAGATAGATCTTTATCCTCTCGCAGATCTCGAATTCTCTTATAAATCATAACGACTCCATTTTTTCAATTTATAAAAGAATTATACCAAACTGCAATTTGCGGTATTGACTTTTACTGCAAATTGCAGTATAATAATGACAAGACATCAAGTAAAGCGTTTTCGGTGCACTTTTTCTTGATTCACATTTTAATGTTTTGAGAGGGACAATAATGAAAAAAGCTTTTTTATCAATAACAGTTGTGTTGCTTATACTAATTCTTGGACTTTCGTCCTGCGTAGCACCTAAAGCAACGTACAGAGTAGTATTTGAAATCGACGGAGAAACCGCCGAAACCCAGGAAGTAAAAGAAGGCGATTATATCATCGAGCCTGCTAAACCCAGCAAAGCCGGATATGATTTTATTGGATGGTATAACAACGGTTCAAAATGGAGATTTGATTTATCAGAGGTGACTGGAAACGTTCTGCTTGAAGCTAAATGGAAAATCAACCTTAACAAAATGTTCAGCTCATATGACGGCTCACTTGGTGTTGAATTGTCTAATGACGGTTCGTATCTTTCACTTGATTCCAACCCTTATGATATGGATGACTTATATCTCAGTTCAGTTCTGACTAAAATCCAAGAAGCAAACAAAAAACTCGGTTTTTCTGACAGCCTATACCAAAAAATGCTTAACACTTCTGCATTACAGGGTCGTCAAACGGATTCGAACGATCTGGTTACCGTTGAATGGACATATCATCCTGACAACGGTCTGGAAGTTATTTACGAAGTAAAATAAGATAATACTCACCGAAAAAATATTAAGGATTCCGATTAATTTATCTCCGGAATCCTTTTTATATTCTACCAAAAACGATTGACATTATAATATCCATATGATATACTTGGCTTATAAAATCAACGGAGAAACCTATGGTAACGAGAAACGATATACACGAATTTTTAAAAGAGAACGGAATAAAAAGCAACGACACGGTTATAATCCACACCTCTATGCGTTCACTTGGCGGAGTTGAGGGCGGATGCGACGGACTTATCGATGCGTTCACCTCATACCTTTCCGACGGTCTTTTTATCATCCCCACTCACACCTGGGCGACGGTAGGCTCTAAGACGGACACCTACGAGGTAAAGACGAGTATTCCCTGCATCGGTGCGCTTCCGACGGTAGCAATATCAAGGCGTGACGGCGTGCGCTCACTTCACCCGACGCACTCGATGACGGCGTTTGGCAAACGCGCAAAGGAATTTCTTAAAGGAGAGGAGAAAGCCACCTCCCCGTGTCAAATCGGCGGTGCTTGGGCGCGCCTTTACGACGAGGGTGCAAAGATACTTCTTATCGGCGTAGGTCTTGAGAGAAACACTTATATTCATGCGGTTGACGAGATGATCGACGTTCCCGAAAGACTCGGTACTCCGCGAGAGGTGAAAATAATAGGCTATAACGGCGAAAGATACGAAACGACGTTCCGCCCGCACGCGCGCAACACCTCAACCTATTTCCCGAACTATGAAAAGCCGTTCGTAGCTCTCGGCGCTTACACAAAGTCAAAGCTCGGAGATGCCACGGTCGGTATCTGCGACGCAAGAAAAGCCACAGAGATCTTAAAGCTCCTTTGGTCGAGGACCGATCACGATTTCTGCCGCGAGGTTGAAGAGATTCCCGAGGAATATTATCTCTCATAAAATTAAGACGCTTGCATTGAACTGCAAGCGTCTTTTCGTTATATTTTTTCTGCAAGAGCCTTTTTCTTTTTCCAAGTTCCTGAAAGGAAGTATATAAGGCTGGGTATCGCGTAGCCAAAGGGTGCAAGCGCATATCCGAGAACGAAGCCGAAGAAGCCGAAATCAAGAACGATTCCGAATATCCAGCTAAGACCGATTCGAAGCGCAACACCGTCAAGGACGGAGAGCACCATACCGAGCTTTGCATTACCGATTCCCTGAATGAACGCACCCGTGCCGCGCATAATTGCAAACGCGGGGAACATCCAGAGTATCGCCCTTATAAACTCACCCGACATATTATGAACGAGCACGTCATCCGAGAAGAGCATAAAGAGTTGCTTTCCGAGTCCGATATAAAGTCCCATAAATATCACGGTTGAGACGAATGATACCACCCAAGCGCGATAAACGACCTGCTTTGCCCTCTTCTGCATTCCGGCACCGATGTTTTGACTTATCATAGGCATCGCGGCGTACTGTATACCCTGCGAGATCTTGTTTACGATATCGTCGATCCTGCATCCAACGCCAAACGTTGCCGACTCAACGACGCCGATACTGTTTATCATCGAGTTTACGAAGAGCATCGAAATGTTTATAAAGCCCGACTGAATAGCCATCGGCATACCGAGGCCGGTTATCATTCCCGCGTATTTCTTATTGGGAACGAAGCTGCTCTTTTTAAATTCAAATCCGAAATTAGTTCTCTTCTTATAAAGATAGAAAAGAGAGAACAGGAACGACACGCCCTGACCTATTATCGTTGCCCACGCGGCACCCGCAACACCCCAGCCGAGTATACCCGTGAAGAGAATATCAAGCACGAGGTTAACGACCGATGCAATTCCGATAAAGAGGAACGGTCGCTTTGCATCGCCCATTCCGCGAAGCACGGCTGAAACGAGGTTATATCCCGCAGTGAGAATAAGTCCGGCGGCGCATATAACTAGATATTCCATCGCCATATCGTATGATTCGACGGGAATATTCATAAGGTCCAGGATCAATTCGCGCCCGAATATGATCACGCCCGAAAGAGCGAATGAAAGCGCAAGAATATAGATGAAAAGAGTGCCGATAATATCGCTCATTTCCCTATTTTTCTTAGCGCCGAGCGCCTGTGCGATAAGCACCTGACCCGCGTTAGAAAATCCGAGGCATACCATCGTGACGAAGTTTAGTATCTGGCTCGCCTGCGAAACGGCGGAAAGACCTGCCGTGCCAACGTATTTTCCGACTATGATCATATCAATGGTGCTATACAGCACCTGAAGAGCGTTTGACGCCATAAACGGCAAGGCAAGCCACAAGAGCTGGCTCGTTATGTTACCCTGCGTAAAATCCTTTGATAGCTTTTTAGTTTCCAATTTAAACTCCCGGAAAAATAATCTATATGTATTTTATCACTTTGACTCCGTTTTGTAAAGAGTATTTTGAAAAGAGCTTCAATTTAATATGCGGATAAAATATTTCTTTTATTCTTGACTTATATCCGACTATATTATATAATAACCATATAAAGCGAAAGGAATCACCCCTTTATGAATGAAAGCTGTATGAAATTTATCGACTTTATTGACGGCGACTGTCTTAACGACCGCGATGGTAAGCTCGTTGGAGAAGCCCTTAGGGTAAATCTCAGCCTGTCTGCCCCGCCCTCGTGCGAGATATTCATCGGTGAAATAAAAGCTATCGAAACGGAGCTTGGAATCTATTCCGCGGCGGTAGACCTTATCGGATATAGAAACTCCGTAACCGCACGCAACAAAACGAGCGGTGAGGAGATCAAAATCACCCTTTTCCGTATGCCGAAGGAATCGGTTAATTCATTCCGCATCTCGTCGGACGACAATATCATCTTCCTTAAGGATCTTACGGAGAAGAATTATAAATCGATTTTCGAAAATCCCTACCTTGCAGTATATAAAAAGGCGCACGACCTTTACGGCGCAAAGGTGCATCTCAACCTCTTCTACGAGATCGACGAGGTCGAGAGATCGAAATTCACTCCGAGTCTGGAATATTTCAACCTCACGATGGTGACCGACAGATACAAGGAGGAGTTTATCAAAAACTCCGACTGGTTAAAGCTCGCCTTTCATTCAAACAGTGATTCCCCACCCCGCCCATACGAAAACGCAGACGCGAAAACGATAACTGAGGACTATCTTAAGATATATCGCGAGATAGAGAGATTCGCGGGACGAAGCTCGATTTCCGACTCAACCACCGTTCACTACGGCTCGGGAAACCGCGAATGCATAAGAGCACTCCGCTCGCTCGGCTTGCGCTCGCTGACAGGTTATTTCACTCTCCGCAACGGTAAGCCGAGAGTGTCGTACTATCTTGAAAAGGAGCTTGTCGAGCATTTCGAGGGGCGCGACTTCTGGGTTGACACAAAAGAGGATATGATCTACGCAAGGATCGACCGCGTGCTTAATGAATTCCCGAACGAAGAGAATCTTAAATACCTCGACGCACTAACAAACGATCCGCATCGCGGCGGATTCATTTCGATAATGATCCACGAGCAATATTTTTACAAAGCATACGCAAAGCATCTTCCCGATTTTGAGTCCCTCGTTCTTGATGCCGCAAAGCTTCTTTACGAGCGCGGCTACAAGGGAATGCTTATGACCGACGCAACTCGCGAACCGAATCTTAAAGTTTAAAGGAGAGTTATTATGTTAAAGGAAATTCTTGCAGAAAAAAACTATCTTCCGATTCTCAAATTTAAGGACGGAACGGAAGTCACCCGTGAAAATTGGAACGAGCGCAGAGCCGAAATGAAGGCTCTTCTAGAAAAATACTCCTACGGTCACACGCCGAACTGCGAAGTAAAGGTAACGGCAAACAAAACCTTCGTTGACAAGCTTTCATACGCTTGGAAGGTAACGAACGAAAAGATCGATATTACCTTTGAGACCGAGCATGGCAAAACCACCTTCCCGATCGAGACCTTTATCCCGAATAGCGTTGAAAAGCCCCCGGTATTCCTTAACCTTGCATTTGCACCCGTTCCGCACAGATACATCCCCGTCGAGGAGATAACCGATGCGGGCTACGCGCTTATCGTAGTTAACTACAAGGATATGGTAAACGACAACCTCAGAGGCGACTACTCCGGCGGCATCGCAGAGCATTTCGGCACCACGATCGACCGCGAGCCTGAGGAATGGGGCAAGATAGGAATGTGGGCGTACGGCGCAAGCCGAATAATGGACTATCTCGTAGCAGAGAGAGACGACCTTGACACCGATCACGTCGCCGTAGTCGGTCACTCAAGACTCGGAAAAACCGCTCTCTGGTGCGCGGCGCAGGACGAGAGATTCGCGGCGGCAATCTCCAACAACTCGGGTTACGGCGGTGCAGCATCCTCAAAGCACGGCGCAGGCGAGCGCGTAACCGACTTCCTCAAATGCGGAAGCTGGGATTGGTACTGCGAAAACTTCAAGAAATATACGGGCGACCTCGAGGATAAAAAGCCCTACGACCAAAGCTTCCTCCTCGCGCTTGTCGCACCGCGACTTCTTATCGTCGGCTCGGCAAAGGAGGACAGAGGCGCTGACCCGAAATCCGAATTTTTAACCACACTCCACGCATCTGCGGCTTGGGAGCTCCTTGGCGAAAAGGGACTCATCTGCCCCGACAGAATGGCAGAGACGGGCGACCTTGATATGGAGGGCAGCGTTTGCTATCATTACAGAGAGCACTATCACTTCTTCTCCCGCGAGGACTGGAACGCATATATAAAGATTCTCGATAAAAAGTTCAAAAATAAGTAATTAAGGAAACAGCCGCAGACAAGATCTGCGGCTGCTTTTTGCGCGTTTATGTAAATAGTTATTTGCATAAATAGCGTTTTTATTCATTTTCGACATCGCGTTTCTGCTCGCTCGGATTTAGAAATTTTGCGCTCGAGTTTTCTGCGACGAGTTATCTGACCTTAAGATTATCAAGGAATTTAACAGCCTCGCCGATATCCTTTGCGGGAGTGTCTCCGCACTCGCGCTCAACGGTAAGATAACCGTCAAATCCAATCTCGGTAAGCGCCGCGAGATATTTATTCCAATCAACTCCGCCCGTTCCGAGAGGAACTTCCTCGTAAAGTCCGCGCTGACCTCTAAGTGACTTAACGCCGTAATATCTCGGAGAGTAGAGCTGTTTTGTGTCAAAGGGCTTGTGCTGAACGCCGTCCTTTGCGTGAGTATGAACTATGTAATCCTTAAGGGTATATACCGCACGGACGGGATCATCCCCCGCGCACATAACGAGGTTTGCAGGGTCAAGGTTTACCGCAACGCCGTCGCTTCCGAGCGAGTCAAGGAAGCTCTTCAAAAGATCTGCGCGCTCAGGACCCGTCTCAACTGCGAAATGGCCGTTCATCGACTTTGCGTATTCCGCAAGCTCAAAGCACACCTCGCGCATACTCTCGTACTGTACGCAATCCTCGGTCTCGGGAACGACACCTATATGAGTCGTAACCACGTTCGTGCCAAGCTCCATCGCCATTTCAAGAAGTCTCTTTTCGGTATCGATAAGTCTTCTATCCTTCGTATAATACATATCGCATCCAAAATCTCCGCACACTGCGGAAACTGCGATTCCCGTATCGATAAGTATCTTCTTCGCCTCGCTTAAGGGAATTATTCTGCTCTCCCCCGTGAAGTTGCCCGCCATTTCGTCTCTGTTACCGGTGAGGAAGCGCGCACCGATCTGTACGCCGTCAGCCCCTATTGATTTTGCCGCCTCAACCGCAGACTTAAAATCCATTCTAAAGCTATCGATTATAACTCCGATCTTCATAATTATATCTCCTCTGATTCCCTTCATCTTGACCGCGCCCTGCGGTCATTTTATTTGCTAACTATATAATATCACCCCTTTATCAAAATGTAAATAGCCAAGAGTAAAATATATTGTTTTTTGTATTGAAATACCGCAAGTTATGTGCTATTATATAGATAGAAATCAAATTCGTTCATCGAAAGGAATTAAAAATGAAAACCTGCGTTTCATCTTACAGCTTTAACAAGCTCATGAAAAAGGGCGAGCTCAACCAGCTCACCGCAATGTTAAAGGCGAAGGAGCTCGGCTTCGACGCTATGGAATTTTCCGGAATCAATCCTCACGACGGTAAGTCGGTAATCGAATACGCAAAAATGCTTCGCGAGGAAGCAGACAAAATAGATTTCCCCATCGTCAGCCTCGTTATCTCTGCCGACCTTATCAACGGAAGAGAGGGCCGCACCCCCGAAGAGGAGATCGAATACGTTAAGGGAATGGTTGACGTCGGAGCGATACTCGGCGTTAAAACCATGCGTCACGATGCAGTATCATCCCTGGGAAAATACAAATCCTTTGATGCGCTTCTCCCCACCCTTGCAAAAAGAATTGACGAGATCGCCGAATATGCAAAAACCAAAGGCATAAAGACCTGCGTTGAAAACCACGGTAAGCTTTGCCAAGACCCCGACAGAGTTGAAAGACTCTTCAACGCGGTAGAAAGCGACAACTTCGGACTTCTTTGCGATATGGGCAACTTCCTTTGCACCGATGCCGATCCCGTAAAGGCAGTCTCCCTCGTTGCTCCCTATGCAGTTTTCGTTCACACCAAGGACTTCTACGTTAAGCCCGGCAACACCGATAACCCCGGCGGAGGCCACTTCCTCTCCCGCGGCGGAAACTACCTTAAGGGCACTATCATCGGCCACGGCGTAGTTCCCGTTAAGCAGTGCATGAAGATACTTAAGAACGCGGGCTACAACGGCTACTTCTCAATCGAGTTCGAGGGTATGGAGGATAACATTGAAGCACTCACCATCGGCCTTGCAAATCTTAAGAGATTCATTGCCGAACTCAGCGTATAAAGTCCATATTCTGTCATTTATTTACAGATATTAACAAATAACAAAATATTTGTAAAAAGTTTTACAGAAATATTGACACTTGCCCTTTTGTGTGCTATACTATCTCCTGTAAAATTTTAATGTCAAGAGGTAAATATTATGAAGGCAAACGAAAGAAGATACGCAATAGCTAATTTGTTGCTTACCGAGAAAAAACCGATCACCGGCGCTGAGCTTTCTTCAAGATTCGGAGTATCCCGTCAGATAATCGTTCAGGACATTGCGATCCTCAAGGGATCGGGATATGATATTCTTCCCACCCATTATGGATATATTATTCACGGCTCACCCCTCGTTGAAAGAACCTTCAAGGTATATCATTCAACCGATAAGACCGAGGACGAGCTTATGCTTATCGTTGAGAACGGCGCAACCGTCGTAGACGTATTCATCATCCATAACGCTTACGGAAAGATTTCCGCTCCTCTCAACATCTCCACTCCCGCTCAGGTCAGTCAGTTTATGGACACTATCAGAGCAGGAAAGTCCACCGAGCTTATGCACATAACCGGTGGTGACCATCACCACACCGTCCGCGCTGAAAACGATGAGATCCTCGACAAGGTTGAGGCGGCTCTTAAGGCGGCGGGATATATCGTAGCGTAATAAACGCTTCTGATCGATAATTTTCTTTTATCAAAAAGCACGCCGCACCTTGATTTTCTACGGTGCGGCGTTTAAAATATTATTAATGAATATTATTTGCGAGGTTCATTATGGATACTATCAGAATTGAGAAGAACAATACCAAAATAATCGCTCACAGAGGTCTCTCGGGAATCGAGCGCGAAAACACCAACGCCGCATTCGTCGCCGCGGGCAACCGCTCGTATTACGGAATCGAGACCGATATCCACAAGACTATTGACGGAGAGTTCGTCGTTATGCACGACTCCAGCCTTAAGCGCGTTGCGGGAATCGATATCGACGTTGAAAGCTCCACCCTCGCGGAAATTCAATCGATCCCGATCTATGATATTGACGGCGTTGCCGACAGAATCGACCTTCGCCCCACTACTCTTGCAAACTATATAAAGATATGCAAAAAGTACGAGAAGCATTCCGTCCTTGAGCTTAAGGGTGACTTCACGGAGTCCGATATCAAGGATATCGTTGCCATAATCAACTCCTACGAATATCTTGAAAGCGTTACCTTCATCTCGTTCGTATACGAAAACCTCGCTATCCTTAAGAGACTCCTTCCCGATCAGTCGGCGGAATTTCTCTTCGACGATATCACCGACGAGATAATTGCAAGCGTCAAGCGCGACGGTATAAATATCGATATCTATCATAAGTCACTCACTAAGGAAAAGATCGACCTCCTCCACTCCCACGGTCTTACGGTAAACTGCTGGACCGTGAACGAAAAGGAGCGCGCGGACGATCTTATCGCCTGGGGCGTGGATTATATTACGACAAACATCCTTGAATAACAAAAAGCGGAGAAATTCTCCGCTTTTCTTTTTGTCCTTATTTAAAAGGATGCGCCATCTCAATCGGATCGAGTTCAAATTCAAGCACCTTTTCGGCATATCCCTCTCCGGGGTAGATCCAATCAAGCGCGTAAAGCATGTGCGCCATCATCTCGGGGATAAGGTGGGGCTTAAGCTCCATATATGGGAATGATTCCATATTCTTCGCGTAGGGGTAGATATAATCGATCGTCGATCTTGCTATACAAACGCCTCTCTCATCGTCGATATCCCAATATTTCGTATAACCAACCTTTGCCGCCATTGATGCGATAAGCACGAGGCCTCTTGAATTTGCAAGTGAATA
>JAZLEH010000260.1:0-3479 GCA_045615165.1 Eubacteriales bacterium
GGCTTGTTTTCCGGAATGAATATTCTGCGCGAGCCGAAGCTTGAGGCGCGGGTCGGAACGGTAGAATTATTGAGCCAGCAAAGCATATCCATATCGTGACAGCATTTTGCAAGCAAGAGGGGTGAGCCGCACTCGTTTTCGCTACGCCATTTTCCGACGACGAATGATTCGATGAAATGAGAAACGCCGACGTGCTCTGCCATCTTTATCGTGACGATTCGTCCGATCTTGCCGTTTAATATATGATTTTTGATCTCGCTATAGAACGCCTGATAACGCATAAGGTGGCAAACGAAAAGATGCCTTCCTGCCTTTGCCGCAAGATCGCGAAGGGCGTAAAGCTCGTTAACGTCAGGCGTTATGGGCTTTTCCATCAATACGTTATAGCCTGCAAGAAGAAGCTCGCGCGAGATTCCGTAATGCACCGAGTCGGGAGTTGCGTTTATAACGAGATCGCACTTAACACCCGATGCAACAAATTCCGCAACGGAAGCAAACTGCATATTCTTCGGTATAGAGTGGCGCATCTCCATTTCTGCTCTGTGGTGCGGATTCGTGTCAACGACTCCGATAAGGCGTATTCTGTCGGGATCGGTTTTCGAAACCTCGGAATATATCATTCCGCGGTTACCTGCTCCAACGCACACGACTGTGATCTGCTTCATAAAAAAATCCCCCTGATAAAATGAGTTTCAGTAAAACTATTTTATCACGAGGGATATTTTATCGCTACCCGAAAAATACTGATGTTTTTTCAAAATTTACGATTTTTTATCAAACTTATTCTTCGCTCGGTAGTAGGTGTTCATACTGCCGAAGCCGCATTTCATTGCGATATTCGTGACCGAGCATCCTTCAAGAAGTATGATCTCGGAGGCGCGGGTATACCTTATATAATTAAGGTAGTCATTGAAGCTCATATCAACGAGCTTATTGAAAAGCGAGGAGAAATAATTCGGAGTGTAGCCAAAGCGCTCGGCAACAAGCGGAAGCGTGAGCTCCTTATCCGAATTCTTCTTTATATATTCAAGCACCTCGACCATAAGCTCGGTCGGCTTATCTCCGCGGACGACCTTACCAACTCTTACCTCTATTCTTCCGAGGATATAGGAAACGAGGCTCTCGACGAGCAGGGGCGACGGAATGTGAGTTCCGTACGTGGAGTAAAACTCGTCAAGCCTTGCCTTTATCGCTTTGAAATCCTCATCGGTTATCGAAGGATAAAGCGGAAGAGTTTTTCCGTCCTCGTGGAGCATACGGCAATATTCCTTTGAAAAAACGAGGGAATATCTCTCGCAGTTTTCAAACACAAAGGAATGGATATCGTAGCTATCGAGAAAGACGAGACTGCCTGCTTCAAGAGTTTTTCTCTTTCCGTTCACCGTCATTTCACACGCGCCCCTTGTCACTACGAGAAGCTCGTACGCCTCGTGGCAATGAGGAGGAGTGAAATGCGGCTCGGTATTCTCGCTATATTCGCCCCAATAGAAAAGATAATAGGATTTTTCGTCTACTACTTTTTCGTAATACATAATTATTCCTTATTAAAAGAGGCTCACTCACATAGTCGAATACGGAGTCCGAGGTGTGAGCGAGCCAGCCCTTAAACGCAAATTTGTTTAAAATCAAAGATACTTATTGACGATGGCGCGCATTTCGTCAAGCTGCTTTTCCATATCTGCGACGAGCTTGAACTGGTTGCGTGCTCTGTCAAGGTTGTGTCCTTCGCGAGAGGTCTTGAAATAGGTATCACCTGCAAGGTAGTCGGTGAGGAATCTCGTTCCGCACTCGAAGGTCATCATCATAGCGCCGATAGGAAGAAGCTCCATTTCGCACTTGGTGAGTCCACCCTTAGTTCCCTCGATGAAGCCCTTTACGTAGAGCTCGTAAAGAGAGATGTCGAAATTGACCTTGGAAAGATCAGCCTCATCCTCAAGAGCGGTGGTTGCACCGAATCTTATCGAATCACCGAAGTCGTTTACCGAATAACCGGGCATTATGGTGTCAAGGTCGACGATACAAAGAGCGTCTCCGGTCTTCGCGTCGAAGAGGATGTTATTGAGCTTAGTATCGTTATGAGTAACGCGGAGAGGAAGCTTTCCCTCAATTCTCGCCTTTTCGAGAGTTTCGGCAAATTCACGGCGGGAGAGAACGAAATTGATCTCATCGCGCACGTCCTTTGCTCTGTCGCAAACGTCTGCACGAAGCGCATCCTCGAAGAGTCTTATACGGTCGGGGGTGTTATGGAAATTGGGAATAGTCTCGTAAAGGGTATCAGCGGGATAATCGCGAAGCTGATACTGGAAGTTACCGAAAGCAACGGCACTCTGATAGAACTGCTCGGGCTTCTCCACCTTATCATAGCTAAGGCTATCGTCAACGAACACGAGAAGTCTCCAATACTCTCCCTCGGGAGAATAATAGAAGTTTTCGCCGTTCTTCGTTTTTATTACGTTAAGGGTCTCACGCATGGGGTCTCCGCCGTTTTCCTCAATGATCTTACGAAGATATGCGGTAACTCCAACGTAGTTTTCCATAAGCTCGGCAGGCTTTTTGAATACGTTGTTATTGATCCTCTGAAGAATGTATTTCGTTTCCTTACCCGAGTCGTTCATAACGACGAGTCTGGTTGCGTTTATATGACCCGATCCATAAGGTACTGCGCTGACGAATTCACCGTCAACCGCAAAGTTTTTTATGATATGACTTTCTTTCATAAGTTCCCCCAAAAATTACTTTTTCTGAAGTCCGAGAAGAGCTGCGCCGATTATACCTGCATCATTTTTAAAGGTTGCACTCACGAGCTTGGTTCTTCTATCGTCAGTACCGAATGACTCGCGATATACCTTTTTGCGAAGGGGATTCATAAGAACCTCACCCTCTCTTGAAATGCCGCCGCCGACACAAACTACGTCGGGCTGGAAAATATTGATTATGTTTGCAATTCCCAAAGCAAGATTATCGGTAAACTGCTCGATTACGATGCGAGCGGCATCGTCACCGCGCTCCATAGCGCGAAACGCAGTCTTACCGCTGACTCGATCGATATCACCGTCAACCGCCTCCCACATAGCGCTGTCGGGGCAGAGCTTCATCATACGCTTAGTTTCGCTGACGAGAGCGGTCGCAGAGCAATAAGCCTCAATACATCCGCGCTTACCGCAGCTGCAGGCTCTTCCGTTCGGCTCGATAACCATGTGTCCAAGCTCTGCGGCAAAGCCGTTCGTGCCCTCCCATATCTTACCGTCGAACACGATTCCGCCGCCAACGCCCGTTCCGAGAGTGAACGCAACGAGAGAATCGCATCCTGCGCCCGATCCCCATATAGCCTCGGCATAAGCCGCGGCGTTGGCATCGTTTGCAATATAAGCAGGGCGACCGGTAGCCTCTTCAATAAGCTTTCTAAAAGGAGCGTTATTCCATCCGAGGTTGAATGCGGCAACGACCGTATCTCCCTTTACGATTCCGGGAGTAGCAAC
>JAZLEH010000261.1:0-3388 GCA_045615165.1 Eubacteriales bacterium
AAACGCGCGAGAGTCTCTTTACTGTAAGTCCGACCTGCTCGCACATTTTGCGTATCTGTCTGTTTCTTCCTTCCTGAAGAGTCATTTTAAGCACCGTGCCGCTCTCGTCGGTCTCGGTGACGGTTACGGTGACGGGCTTGATTTCATATCCGTCGATAACCATTTCCGAGGTGAGCTTTTCATACTGCTCTTCATTGACCGAGCCGGCAACCTTGACGCGGTAAAGCTTGGGAAGACTGTGGCTGGGATGGGTAAGTCTGTTCTTCAGCTCGCCGTCATCGGTGAGAAGAAGCATTCCTTCGGATACCATATCAAGTCTTCCGACGGGGTATACTCTTGCATCAACTCCGTCAAGAAGGTCGGTAACGCACTTTCTTCCGCGGTCGTCTGAGGTGCTTGAAAGGTATCCTCTCGGCTTATTCATCATTATGTATGTGTATTCGCGCTTTTCGTAATTTATTCTCTTGTTTCTGAAGGTAACTACGTCGTTTTTGGGATCGATTTTATCACCGAGGCTGGCAACGTGGCCGTTGACGGATACGTTGCCGTTTTTTATTTCCTCTTCAGCGGCTCTTCTGGACATAAGCCCTGAGTCTGCGATGAATTTCTGTAATCTGATAGGTTCCATATTGTTGTCCTTTATATATATGTGAATAATTTTCTTTTATTTTTACGCGCTTCAACACACTCAACTGCAACGATATACTCTCTTGCGATCTCTTTGCCGTCACGAGTGAAAATAACGCACCCGAGGACGTCTCCGTTATTTATAGGGGCAGAGAAGTATCGGGAGAGCTTTACATGCGACCGGATCTCTGAATCGGTTTTGTAGGAGACTACCTTGCGAACAGAGTCGCAACAAGCGGATACGTAATCGCGCTTTCCGTTTATAATTGGGATCTCATAATAAAAGTCGCCGGGAGCGCACACGATTTCCGCTCTCATAAGTGAATAGCCGAGGTCCAGCATTTTTTCGTGATCGCTCCAATCGTTTGGTGCGTCGAGCGTTACGCTTATAAACGTCAGCTCGTCGCGCACGGCGGCACTGACGAGGCATCTGCCGCACCTCTTCGTATATCCCGTTTTAACGCCGATGCAGCCATCGTAATTTTTCAGGAGCTTATTATGATTGGTTAAGAGTCTGACCGAGTCAGAGCTTTCGACTCTTATCCTCTCGGTTGAGACTATCTGCTTGAATTTTTCGTTCTTTAACGCCTCGGCGGTGATCAATGCCAGATCGCGCGCGGAGGTATAATGCATTTTATCATCTAATCCGTGAGGATTTGTGAAATTCGTTGATTGAAGCCCGATCGCCTTCGCTTTATCGTTCATGAGGCGCGCAAATTCTTCAATCGAGCCGGATAGGTGATAGGCAAGCGCCGCGGCGGCGTCATTTGCGCTTTGAAGCATCAGGGAATATATCAGCCCCTCTGCATTCATTATCTCTCCGTGCTTAAGATAAATAGACGAGCCTTCGAGTCCGACCGCTCTGTCGTCAATGGCGACGGTTTCGTCCGGATCAAGGTTTTCCAGAGCGACAAGCGCCGTCATTATCTTGGTCGTGCTTGCCATACCCAACTTTTCATCAGCGTTCTTCGTATAAACGAATCTCTCAGTTTCGGGTTCGTATAACACCGCAGCTCTTGCACTGAGCGTTAAAACGCCCTCAGAGGATACGAACAGTGTAAAAAGAGAGAATATCAGCGTGATAATTATTAATACGGTTATTATTTTTTGCCTGTTATCATACATAAAGCTACCTCCGCACTTATTTTTCGCTAAGTGGAGATCGCTTATGCAGACAAATTATGACAAAGTGTCTTTGATCTTTTTTATAATTTCGGGGGAGCGCTCGAATAGCGACAGTGCGCGGTCAACACCGCTTGATTCACTATCCGATACTTGTATAAGGTTTATTTCTGAATTTTTGCCGACCGTTAAAAAGGCAAGGGGAGTGACTGATACCCCCGTTCCTCCTCCGCCGCCGAAATTCTGCGCCGAAGCCAATCTTTTAGCGCCGAAATCAAGTCCACCCGTTGCAAATCCAACCGATATTCTTGATACGGGAATAATCGTTACACCGTCGGGAGTGGTTATGGGTTCACCGACGGCGCATTTTACGTCAGCAAAGTCTCGCACACCGTCAAGCGATGCGCGAACGATATCGCTTAATTTATTTTCTGACAATATTATCAAACCGCCCTTTTTGAGAACTTATATATAAATAATGATAGAAAGATAGAGTAGAGAGGCGTAACGAGGAGTGCGTCGAGCGCGTTCGGTTGCTCCTGTACGCAGAGTGCGCCTTTGTTATCATTATTTAAAACAAGTATTTCCGATTTTGAATAAATATATGAGAGAATAATTGAAAATGCGGTCATATAATTTTGCTTTGCAATAACAAAATCGGCGGGGTCCTTTGAATTTGGGGAGGCGTTGATCTTATCAATGTATATTTCGGAATGATCGGCGAGGCTGATCAGTGCCCTTGATATGGCTACGATGCTTTTAAAGCCATTTCTTCGCCGCCTTTTAGCTTTTTTCTTTTGCTTGCCGAATTTAAATGTTACAGCAAGAAGAAGGATCTCTACCGTAAATATAAAGCAATCGGCATAGCGTATCCTTATTCTCGCTTTGCAAAAGGCAAGCATTAAAACGATTAATAGAATATCCGTTATAAGGGGGAATATCATAATATCTCCGTTTTCGAAAATATGTATGATCGTCAGATATCCTCTCTTATATCGTCGTCTGCGCTGGGCTCTTCTATTTCAAGCTCCATTTCGATCTGCGGAGCATTCTCAATAGCGTCGTTTTCGTCAACTATTTCGTCGTCGATATCGATCTGATCGGGATCGTTACCTCCTGCGGTGATCTTAGCCTGATCGAACACCTCCATAAGCTCGTCGCTGGTGCGAGGAAGCTCGGTGAGGTCCTTGAGACCGAAGCAACGAAGGAAATCCTGGGTCGTGCCGTAAAGCATGGGTCTTCCGGGGGCGTCCATTCTTCCCTTGGATTCGATAAGACCGCGGTCAAGAAGGTTGTTCATAGCGTATGATGAGTCAACTCGGCGAAGCGTATCAACGAATACGCGGGTTACCGGCTGATTATACGCAATAATTGCAAGGGCTTCCATAGACGAGGTAGAAAGAGAACCGCTCTTCTTGATACCGAGTGCGTTTCTTATTTCCGCAAGGTAATACTGCTTCGTGCAAAGCTGGCAGGAATCGCCGAATGCAAGCATGATTACGCCTCGCGGTATTTGCGAGTTGTTATAAGAAAGCGCGTACTCATATACCTTTTCCTTAACCTTTGCGGGGGTAAGGTCGAATACTCTTCCGAGAGTTGCGTAGGTAACGGGATGACCTGCGGCAAACAAAATCGCCTC
>JAZLEH010000262.1:0-4398 GCA_045615165.1 Eubacteriales bacterium
AATCTTCCCTCTGTCATCATAGGCAGGCATTCGCCGCTTTTCTTATTTCTAAGGTAGATTGCCGCACTGCCCCAAACTGCGGGCTGGAAGTTAAACGCCTTGTGGTCGAATATCATCGCTTTCGTGTAGTGGCATATCCAGTTATAGTGACCCTGGTCAAGGTAGGGTCTGCCCTGTCTTAAAAGGAGGACCCAGAGGTTGATTTTGATGCATTCGAGGTTCTTTAAGATCTGCGCTTCGTTGAAGCCGCGCGCCTCGTATCTCTTTATCATATCGGGAACTTCTCTTGCAAGGATAAGCACGGGGAGCATATCCGTCGCGGGGGTTGCATCGTTTTTAGGGAGCTTTATGAGGCGCGACTCGTATGAGGTCGCGTTTTTATTAAATTCAACGACCGCTCTGCCGTAGGCAATAAGCTCGGGGCGGTTCTTTATATCGATTGCGCCCTTGGTGACCTCGTCGTAATACTCACCGAAAAGCTCGTATTTATCCTGCATTTCTTTGAGGTAATCGAGGTCATAAAGACTGCCGTCGTCCTCCGTGAGGGCTTCGTATATTCCGTCAAGCCCTGCGGGGTAGGATGCGACGCCGATTTTTTCTAAAAGCTCGTTGAATTTCATAGATATCTCCTATTACGGTAAAATCTTTGTTTTGTTATATTTTTTCGTCTGAATTCGCCTTTTTTGCGGCTTTTCTCTGTGAAAGATACTTTTTTCTCACGACTGTGAGGAATGCTTGAACCCGCTCGGACTGATAGTCGCGATACGACCAGGGGAACTTATGCCAACCGCCCCTCGCCCAAAAGAGCGTAAGCTCGGTGTGGATTCCTCTCGCAAGGGGGATTCGGAAGCCTGCCGCTTTAGTCGTCGGAAGCATTAGTCTGCCGTGGTTGATAAATCCGGGGTCAAGGTTGATGAGTCTTTTTCCGTTAACCGAGAATTTCGCCTCGATCGAGTTGGTGAACTCCTTTATCTCGGCTTGCCTGTCGGGGTCAACGAGCTTTTCAAAGCTGTATATTCTTCTGATTCCCTCGCCGCCGAGCTCCTCGTCGTAATATGTGGAGAACTCCTTTGAGAATGAGAACTCCTCGCACACGCCGTCGGTCTCGCCGAACTCGTCGTAAAGGAGCTTCATCGCCTCGTCAAAGACCTGCTTGTCGTGATATATAACGCCCATAATGAGCTTTTCTTTATCGAACTCAATGATCGCGCCCATAAATCTCTAACTCCTCGATAAATTCGGCGTAGGTTTTCGGTGCGTTCGGTGCGTCGTCCATAACCGCCTTGTAAAGCTCCTCGAATTTCAAGGCGCGAAGCCTCGATATGAGGAAGTTTTCTATCCAATATGAAAATTCGGTTTCGGGATTTTTCGCTTCGAGCGGCTTCATCCTCTCGTACATCGGTGCGCCGTCGGATGCGTCGCGCCAGGTGTCAACGAACGCGAAGTCGTACTTTTCTTTCGGCATTTCAAATTCCGCGTATTCGAACGCATCGGCACAGATCACGCGGACCTTGTCCTTATGCTTAAACTGCGGAAGAATGTGCTTTTTAAAGAGTCCGATCACCTCGGGGCTCTTCTCGATAACGGTGATGCTCTCGACCGACTCCTTTTCGGAGACCATATAGGCGTAATATCCGAGTCCGAGTCCAAAGGTTATCACCTTTCCGTGCGCTCTCTCGATCGCCTCGTCGGAGGTGTCAAGGTCAACGGGGGTAAGGGTCATCCATTCGTTGCCCCCCTCAAGCACGGCGGGGAAGCGGAACTCCTCTTCAAAAAAGCCGAGCGGCGGTATTTCGGAGTAGTCGGGCTTTATGATCATATCGTTTGCTATAACTCCGCGAAAGGCGGGATAGCTCTCCCACTTAAATTCCCAGCTTCCGTCCTTAAAGCCCTCGATCTTGATGTTTTTATAGTAGGGGTTCTCGGTATATCTTTTCGGGTCAAGCACTCTGACCGACTCGCGCAGGTAGCTCCTTATAAGGCGGCGATCGTCTCCGCCGCGCTCGTCGTCAAGGTCAAACGCCTCGCAAAGAATTGCAACGAGTGCATCCTTAACGGTTATATCCCCATCACCCGTGAGCGCGTTTATCATCCCGCTCGTTATAAGCTCGGGGCATCTTTCAAGATAGGCGGCGTAAAGCCCCGTTACACGATAATTGAGGTCGATCGTGTGAACCAGGGCTTGCAGCTTTTGTTTATCGGTATAATTCATTTTAAACTTCGGTCGATGTAACTACGGTTTTCGAGTTAAGGAAGCGGAGAAGCTTTAACGCCTGCGCTGTCGCGACGAAATAGAATACGCACGCCTCACCCTTATCGTTCTTGTAGAGGGCGGCGTAAACGTCCGATGCCTTTGCGCTCGGTATTGTGGAGTAGGTGTGCTTCGGCGAATACTCGCGTATAAGGTTTGAAATCTCTGCACGGGGTGCTATTGCGATAGCCTTTGATACTTTAAATGAGGTCTTTGGCTTCGTGGGCTTCTTTTTCTTTCCGTATCCTACGGTAAAGGTCATATCTCCCTGTGCGATCGTGTACTTATAGTCGGGCTTAACGTATCTCCAGGTGAAATAAATGATGATCCAGAGCGTTACGGGAATAAGCGCTCCGAGGGGGAATATGCGGGTTATGTAAATAGCGAGGAAGAAAACGACTACGTAGAGTATATAAGCCGAAAGCATCAAGCGCCTTAAGGTCTTGTATTTGCCCTCGCTCTTTTGCTCAGCGCCGTATTCGTAGGTGTTAAAATCGTCCATCTCTGTGCTCCATTTCAAATAATATTTTAAGTAATTATATCACTTTGCCGCGCGCGTGTCAAGGCGAAATGGAAAAAGACTCTTTACAAAAACGCGTTTTTATGATAAAATGAAGAAAAAAGATAAATCGGAGAATTAAAATTGGCTGATTCAAAATATTATCTCCCGACCGATCCCGTAGCAATCGCGCCACTTGCGGAATATAGCTACGACGAAGCCCGTGTCGCATTAACGCAGGTTCTTGACTCGATCGGCGGTCTTGATTTTGTAAATAAAGGTATGCATATAGTCATAAAAGCCAATCTCGTCTCGGCAATGAAGCCCGACGAGGCGGCAACGACCCACCCCGTTCTTCTGCGCGCTCTTGCGGAAATGCTTATCGAGAGAGGTGCTGAAGTCGTCGTCGGCGATAGCCCCGGCGGACTTTATAACTCGGTATTCGTCGGCAGGGTCTATAACGCAACGGGTATGCGCACCCTCACCGAGTGCGGAGTCAAGCTCAACGACGACTTTTCGGAAAAGCATACGAAATTCCCCGAGGGCAAGGTGCTCCGCGAATTCGTCTATACGGGATATCTCGATAAAGCCGATGCGATAATCAATTTCTGCAAGCTTAAAAGCCACGGAATGATGGGTATGTCCTGCGCGGCAAAGAATATGTTTGGCACGATCCCCGGAGTTATAAAGCCCGAATATCATTTCCGCTTCCCGAAATATGAGGACTTCTCGGATATGATCGTCGATCTTGACGAATATTTCCACCCCGTTCTTAATATTGCCGACGCTGTCGTCGGTATGGAGGGCAACGGACCTACCGCGGGAACGCCCTGCAAAATGGGCTTCGTCCTTGCATCCCGCTCCCCTCACACCCTCGATATGCTCGCCGCAGATATGCTCGGATTTAACAGAACCGAGCTCCCGATCCTCGATGCCGCGTATAGACGCGGACTTATTCCAAGCGAGGTCTCCGAGCTCAATATAATCGGTAAACACGAGGAGCTTCGCGTTAAGGAGTTTGAAAGGGTCGTTGAACGCAGATCGATCGAGTTCTCGGGTGACGGAAAAAGCCCGATAAAGCGCCTCTTCTCTAAGATCGCCGCCGCAGTTCTCCGCACCAAGCCCAAGGTCATTCCGAAGGAGTGTGTCGGTTGCGGTGTCTGTGCAGGCATCTGCCCCGCAAAAACCATCGAGATCAAAAACAAAAAGGCGGTCATCAAAAGAAACAAATGCATCCGTTGCTTCTGTTGCCAGGAATTCTGTCCCAAAAGCGCCATTAAGGTCAAACGCACCTTCATCGCCGAAATGTTCCATAGGGAGAAAAAGTAAGCGACGAATCGCCTTTGAATCATTTCCATAGCGGACAGTCGGGGACGCCTGTCCCTACAAATATCGTAACATCGCGGCGCGAAATATGGCATACCAATATACCAAACGATCCGCGAGGCACGATGAATCACATCCCCCGTAGGGACAGGCGTCCTCGACTGTCCGCCCGAATATCATAACAAATTGGCGCATACAATACCTTTCTCCGAGAGAAAGGTGGCACGCGGATGCGTGACGAAAAGAGCCTGCGGATGATATGCTCGGTTATCTTATGGAAACTATGCGATACATTCGCATTCTCCCTCCGTCTTTTGCTCCG
>JAZLEH010000263.1:0-2615 GCA_045615165.1 Eubacteriales bacterium
TGCATCTCTTGAAAGCTCGATCTACGGACTCGTTCTCGGTGCGGCAAAGTCCTGGGCAATAGATACCAAGGCTACCGATAAATTCCACGAGCAGGTCAACGAGCGCTTCTACCGTAACCCCCGTGCGCTCGAATATCTCACCGAGATCGGCAGACTTCAAAATCATATAAATCATCAGAACATTCTCCGCGCCGCTGAACACCACAAGCACGGACTTGAGTACGAAACTACGATGACCGAGGAGACGCTTAAGCTTGCACAGTCGGTGTATCTCGACCTTTACCCGAAAATCGCGGCAGAGGACTGGACGCACGAGGACTTCAAGGACGAGCAGCTTCTCTCGCTTGAGGGTATGACCGTTCTTGCCGAGCTTGGAGGTAAGCTTGCGGGTCTTAGCTTTGATCGCGTGACCGATACCGAAAAATTCCTTAAAAAGTTCGCTGAAAAATGGCTCAAAAAGAATAAGCCGAGTGAGCTTTGGCGCATCGAAGAGGTTCTTCGATATATAGAGAGCATCTGATGCGCCTGTAAAATTAAGCCTTCCTTTCCAATTTCTTTGCATTGAATTAACCACGCCCCCCGTGGTATAATTTACGAGTCGGTTGACCGCCGGCAAAGAAATAAGAAAGGAAGGTATTTTTATTGAAGAGAAGTTTAAAGATCGTCTCACTCGGATTGACTCTTGCGGCATCGCTTTCGTTATGCTCGTTTACCGCCTCGGCAAAAGAGGGCACAGTCGGGGGCGTGTCGCAAATACGGTCGCTTGAAGGAGCTAGTCTGCCGAGCGCACAGGCGTTTGAAAGGTATGAGCTCGCAGTATCGAAGGTGTATAATAAGAGCGTGTCGGCGTATTCCTCGCTCAGCGTAAGGCTGGGAGGGGAGAAAATCGATGCAGACGCGAGAATGATAAACGGCGCACCGTATATCGCACTTCGGAGCTTCTTTGACCGCCTCGGAGGTATGACTGTTACATACAATAGCTCCACGCGCGTGCTTAACGTAAAGGGCTCGGGATTTGAAATGGACGTAATCGACGGCTCGAACGTTATCTACGCAAACGGCAGAACTCTGTTTTCAATGACTCCGTCCGCCCTTATGTCAAACGGCCGTTTGTACGCACCCATCTCGTCAATAGCTAAGGCTCTCGGACTCACTTATTCCTATGAGGGGGGAGTCGTTTCGCTTCGGGGAAGTGTCAAGCCTATAACGCACGGGTCGGTATATTACCGCGAGGATGCAGTATATTGGCTTTCGCGCATCATAAGCGCGGAGAGCCGCGGTGAATCCCTCCTCGGACAGATCGCCGTCGGAAGCGTCGTTATGAACAGAGTTGATTCCTCGCTCTATCCCTCGACTATATGGGGCGTTATATTTGACAAAAAGTACGGCGTGCAGTTCAGCCCCATTCTTGACGGCTCAATATACAGTGAACCCGTCGCAAGCGCCACCGTCGCGGCGAAGATATGCCTCGAGGGATTTAACGTTAATAAAGAGGCGCTGTTTTTCCTTTATCCGCGCGCCTCGACCTCGTCCTGGATTCCTAATAACAGGGAATATCTTTTCAGCATAGGAAAACACGATTTTTATGCTTAAAAAAGTAAAAAAGGGTTGAAAAATTTCATCACTTAGTGTATACTGTTTATGGTATAATTTTCTTTTGAAAGGAATCATTAAAATGGTATACAAGCTTCAAGTTGCGGGAATTGAGCGCGATCTTCCGCTCTGCCCCATATCAGATACTCTTAACATCGCGGCGTTTATACTTTTCGGCGACGTTGAGCTTACCGAGAAATGCGCAAAGGCACTCGTTGAGAAAGCGCCCGAACACGACGTTATGATTACTGCCGAGTCAAAGGGTATTCCCCTTATCCACGCTATGTGCAGCATCGCAGGAGAGAATAGATACGTTCTTGCAAGAAAGTCGGTTAAGCTCTATATGCGTGACGTAGTTAAGTGCGAGACTCAGTCGATCACTACCGCCGCTGCACAGACTCTTTATATTAACGGTGAGGATGCCGAGTATATGAAGGGCAAGAGAGTGCTTATCGTTGACGACGTTATAAGCACGGGTGGCTCGCTCGCATCTCTTGAAAATCTCGTTAAGCAGTCCGGCGGTGAGATCGTCGGAAAAATGGCGATACTCGCAGAGGGTGACGCTATTGACCGTGAGGATATAATCTACCTCGCTCCGCTTCCTCTCTTTGATAAAGAGGGCAACGCGATATAATTTTCGGGAGATCGGTTAATGAAAAAAACTCCGTTTGACACCTTTGGCGTAATGATCGATATGTCGCGTGACGGCGTAATGACCGTGCCCGCGCTTAAAAAGTATATATCCTATCTTTCGAAGATGGGATATAACACCGTTATGCTCTATACCGAGGATACCTACGAGGTTGAGGGTGAGCCATTCTTCGGCTATATGAGAGGGCGCTATTCCATCGCAGAGCTTCGCGAGGTGGATGAATTTGCGCATTCTCTCGGAATCGAGGTTATTCCGTGCATACAAACGCTTGCCCATCTTGATACCATAGCCCGTTGGGGTAAGGTAAGGATGGATATGAACGGCGTTTTGCTTACGGATGACGAGCGCACCTACGCGTTCATCGAAAATA
>JAZLEH010000264.1:0-5611 GCA_045615165.1 Eubacteriales bacterium
GCGGACGCGTCGTTAACAAGAAGCACGAAATGAAGATGCGCCTCGTCCGCAAGCTCGCTTATCGCGCTGTCGCCGACTCTGCCGATCCTCGCGCCCGCGTCAACCACCGTGCCGACGGTAACGAGCCCGTCCGCCGCGAGATTGGAATATACCGTCTTGATTCCGCCCTCGTGAGTGATCTCAACGGTGTTGCCGAGCATCGCGCTCGAATAAACGCGCGTTACCTCACCGCCCGCCGCCGCGAAGACCTCTGCGTTCTCCTCGGTGGAGATGTCGATTCCTGTATGGATCTTCCATGCTTCAAGAGTTTCGGAATATACCGGCACGGTAAGGCTGTGCTCCTTCATAACTCTTCCCGCAACGGGAGAGATAAAGCTGAGCTTTTCGTTATCTGCGGGCTTATCACCCTTGTTTTCGCCCTCGCCCTCATTCTCACTACCGTTGCCGCCCTGGTTCTCGCCGTTATCGCCGATGTTTGAGTTATCGGGCTCTTTCACCGCTTCCTTTTTTCTGTTATTTGCCGCAACGATTCCGATAACGATCGCGCTGACACACAGAAGAGCTACCACCGCACCGTAGAGAGCCTTTGCCACGGTGGGATTTTCGCTGAATTTGAATTTCTTTTCCAAATTGATCTTTTCCTTTCCTTTCGGCTGTGCCGTTTATATTTCTATTGTCCCATTCTTTCGCAACTTTATTCACTCTTGACTAAAATCTGCTTATTTGCACCCTTGCACCTTGACAAAAGCACCTTTTTAGTATATAATATATTAGTTAAAATATTTTTAGGAGATTTACTTTAAGATGCAGGACAAAATTTCACTTGCGGGTGACCTCGGAAGCGGTAAAAGCACCGTATCGAAGATCCTTATTGAAAGGCTTGGCGCGGAATATTATTCAACAGGCGCTATCGTTCGATCGATCGCAAAGAAATATAATATGACGGTCGTTGAACTCAACGTTTATATGGAGACTCATCCCGAGATCGATCACGAGATCGACGACGGACTCAAGGCTCTCTCCGAAAAGGACGAGCTTCTCGTAATCGATTCGCGCATGGCGTGGCATTTCACGGAGGGAACTTTCAAGGTCTACCTCTCCTGTGATCCCGAGACGAGCGCCGTTCGTATAATGAGCGCGAACAGAGACGGCGAGCATGCCGCAACGCTTGAGGAGACGATTGCCGACACCAAGGCAAGACGCGAGAGTGAAAAGAAGAGATATATGACCCAGTACGGCGTTGATATCAAGGACCTTATGAATTATTCCCTGATCCTCGACACCTCGGCGGCAACGCCCGAGGAGATCGCCGACCGCCTCATAAAGTCGTTTGAAGAGTGGCAAAAGGATAAGAGCTACGCTATGGCGTATATCTCACCCGAAAGGCTCTACTATCCCGACGATGCCGCAAATATGGACGGCGTTATGACAACATCAGCCCTCCTTGAGGTAGGTATCGAAGTGCCCGAGGTAACCGCCGTTGAGATCGACGGTGAGTTCTACATACAGGACGGCGTTGAGACCGCTATCGCATACGGCTTCAACATGGAGAGATTCGTTCCCGTAAGACTTGTTCGCGCAGAGGTAAACACCGCCGCTTACACACAAATGAAGGATTCAATTTAAGGAGAAGATAAATGCTTGTATTAAAGAAGAAAATTGCCGCGCTCCTTGCAGACGCGGTATCAAAGAAATTCGGCGAGGGAATCCTCTCTGCCGACGATATAAACGCGATGCTTGAATATCCCCCCGATAAGAGTATGGGAGATATCGCTCTTCCTTGCTTCCGCCTTTCAAAGTCGCTTCGCCGCTCGCCGATACAGATCGCCGAGGCTCTTGCGGACGGGCTTTCCGACCCCGAGTTCTTAAATATCTCGGTTGCGGGCGGTTATCTCAATATCAAGATCGAGCCCCAGGCATTCGCAAAGAGAGTCGTAAACGATATATTCGCGCTTGGCGAAAAGTACGGCTCGCCTATGTGCGGCGAGGGTAAGACCGTCGTTCTCGACTATTCCTCTCCTAACGTAGCAAAGCCTTTCCACATCGGTCATCTCGGAACTACCGTTATCGGTCACTCCCTTAAGCTTCTTCACGAGTTTGCGGGCTATAAGTGCGTAGGTATCAACTACCTCGGCGACTGGGGAACTCAGTTCGGCAAGCTTATCGTTGCTTACAATCTCTGGGGCGATGAGAAGACCGTCAAGGAGGGCGGAGTTGACGAGCTCGTTAAGCTCTACGTAAGAATAAACAATGAGATCAAGGCTGAAGAGGATGCTTCGGTTGCGGGTCTTTCCGCAGAGGAGGCGCAGGGAAAGAAGAAGTCCGCCCTTGCAGACGCATCGCGCGCCGAGTTTGCAAAGCTCGAGCAGGGAGACGAGAAGAATCTCGCCCTTTGGCGCTGGTTCGTTGAAGTAAGCCTTGAGGAATATCAGAAAACCTATAAGCTCCTCGGAATAGAGTTCGACAGCTATAAGGGCGAGTCCTTCTATACCGATAAGATGCCGGCGCAGGTTGAGAAGCTTCGCAATATGGGGCTTCTTGAAATTGACGACGGCGCATCGATCGTCAACCTCGATAAGTGGAATATGCCCGTTTGCCTTATCCTTAAGCGCGACGGCACAACCCTCTATCCCACCCGTGACATCGCCGCGGCGGTATACCGCAAGAACGAATATAAGTTCGATAAGGCAATCTACGTTACGAGTGCGGCACAGTCGCTTCACTTCGCTCAGTGGTTCAAGGTAGTTGAGCTTATGGGCTACGATTGGTTTGATCAGCTCGTCCACGTTCCCTACGGAACGGTTTCGATCAACGGCGCGAAGCTTGCAACCCGTACGGGTAACGTAATTCTTCTTAAGGATCTCTTCGAGGAGGCGATCGGCAGAGTTTACGAGATCGCCAAGGAAAAGACTCCCGATGAGGATGAGTGCCGCAAGATCGCGGAAAAGGTCGGCGTTGGTGCAGTCGTATTCTACTATCTCTCGAACAACCGTATGCGTGACATCAACTTTATGATGGAGGATGCACTCTCATTCGAGGGAAATACCGGACCGTACGTACAGTACACCTATGCGAGAGCCTGCTCGGTTCTTGAAAAGGCGGGAAGTGCGGGAAAGATGACCGATGCTATCCTCACCGAGCCCGAATGCGAGCTTGCAAAGACTCTTGCAACGTTCCCCGAGCGCGTTAATCAGGCGCTTGCGGATCACGAGCCCAGCGTAGTTACGAGATATATACTCGATCTCGCCGCGGCGTTCAACCACTTCTATCACGAATGCAAGATCGCAAACTGCGAGGATGAGGCACTCCGCGAGAGCAGACTTGCTCTTACCGCGGCGGCAAAGCGCGTGCTTGGCACGGCTCTTCACCTCATCTGTATGCAGAGCCCCGAAAAAATATAAAATTTGAGATATAAACGAAAGGCAAGGAAAGAAATATGTCAGGACATTCAAAATGGAATAACATCAAGCACAAGAAGGAGAAGTCGGATGCCGCAAAGGCGAAGATCTTCACCAAGATCGGTAAGGAGATGGCGGTTGCCATAAAGGCGGGCGGACCCGACCCCAACAATAACTCAAAGCTCCGCGACCTTATCGCGAAGGCAAAGGCAAACAACGTTCCCAACGATAACATTCAGAGAACTATCAAGAAGTTCACAGATAACAGCGATATCAACTACGAGGAGATCACCTACGAGGGCTACGGTCCTTCGGGCGTTGCGATCATAGTTGAGACCTCTACCGATAACCGCAACCGTACCGCAGGTAACGTTCGCGCGTGGTTCAGCAAGTACGGCGGAAATATGGGACAGAACGGATGCGTCGGCTATCTCTTCGAGGAGAAGGGCGTTATCACCATCGTTGACGAGGATGACGAGATTGAAGAGGATAAGATAATGGAGGATGCTCTTGAGTGCGGCGCTGAGGATATCAAGTGCGACGAGGGCGAATACACCATCTACTCCTCGGTTGATGACCTCGATTCCGTTCGCGACGCTATAATCGCTCTCGGCTATAAGATCGACACCGCAGATATCGCAAAGGTTCCCTCGACCTACGTTGAGCTTACCAACCCCGAGGATATCGAGAATATGGAAAAGATGCTCGACAAGTTCAACGAGGACGACGACGTTAACGCAGTATTCACCAACTGGGATAACTGAGATGATCCGTCTTGAAAAGGATATAAAAATTTTCAGCATAATTGCGATATGCTCGCTTGCCCTTGGAATATTATCAACGGTCGGTGTGATAATATCGGTGTGGTTTTTCGGCTACCTGATGATCGGAATATGCATCGGGCTTGCGGCGTACGCATATTATGCGACACCGTTCTGGTTTATTAAAAGAACGGATCTTATAAGAACGAAAATGATACTTGCCGCTATGGACGAGGGAATCGATTCGATCGAGGAGCTTGCCGCGCGCGGCTTCGTCACGCCCGAGTTTGCAACTACCCTGATCGAAAGGGCGAAGGCACGGGGATACCTAAAATGAAATTACGGGAGGATATATGGAGGAGCGCAGATTCAAGCTTGTAAGTGAATATAAGCCCACGGGCGATCAGCCCGAGGCGATACGCGCTCTCACCCAGGGTATCCTCGCAGGAGAGCGTTCACAGACTCTCGTCGGAGTTACGGGATCGGGTAAGACCTTTACTATGGCAAACGTCATAGCAAATCTTAACCGTCCGACGCTCGTTCTCGCACACAATAAAACTCTCGCCGCGCAGTTATGCACCGAGTTCCGTCAGTTTTTCCCCGAAAACGCGGTAGAGTATTTCGTTTCGTATTACGATTATTATCAGCCCGAGGCTTATATCCCGGGCAAGGATATGTATATTGAGAAGGACGCAATGATAAACGAGGAGATAGATATGCTCCGCCACAGCGCCAGCTCCGCTCTTTTCGAGAGGCGCGACGTCATTATCGTAGCGTCCGTTTCCTGCATTTATTCGCTTGGTGACCCCGCTGAATACGAGAGCCTTCTCGTCGCGGTAAGACCGGGTATGCAGATGTCGCGCGACGAGCTTATAAGAAGGCTCGTTTCAATCAGCTACGAGCGCAACGATATGAACTTCATCCGTAATAAGTTCAGGGTCAGAGGTGACGTGGTTGAAATCTTCCCCGCATCGAGTAGGGATAAGGCATTCAGAGTTGAGTTTTTCGGTGATGAGATCGACAGAGTCTCTACCGTAAACACGCTGACGGGCGAGATCATAGAGGTGCTTTCATACGCCGCAGTCTTTCCCGCGACTCATTACGCGGTCTCGGACTCGAAGAGAGAGGCAGCGCTCCTTGAAATCGAAGAGGAGATGCACGAGAGGGTCGCATATTTTAAATCCGTCGGCAAACTTATAGAGGCGCAGAGGATAGAGGAGAGAACAAAATACGACCTTGAAATGCTTCGTGAGGTTGGATTCTGCTCCGGAGTTGAAAACTATTCAAGAGTCCTTTCGGGAAGACCTGCCGGCTCAACTCCGTTCACGCTTCTCGATTATTTCCCGAACGATTTTATAATCTTCATCGACGAGTCACACGTAACTCTTCCGCAGGTTCGCGGTATGAGCGGCGGCGACTACGCGCGAAAGAAGAACCTCGTCGAATACGGCT
>JAZLEH010000265.1:0-2671 GCA_045615165.1 Eubacteriales bacterium
TGTGCAACCTCGTGAGAGGAGAGGGGAGTACCGCAACGGGGGCAGTAGGGAACGATCTTGAAGCCCTTGTAAAGAAGACCCTTGTTCCAGATCTCCTTAAGCGCCCACCACTCCGACTCGATAAAGTCGTTGGTGTAGGTAACGTAGGGGTTGTCCATATCAGCCCAGAATCCAACGGTAGCGGAGAAGTCCTCCCACATTCCCTTGTAGTTCCAAACCGATTCCTTGCAGTGTGAAATGAAGGGAGCGAGGCCGTAGCTCTCGATCTGATCCTTTCCGTCGATACCAAGCTTCTTTTCAACCTCAAGCTCAACGGGAAGACCGTGGGTATCCCATCCTGCCTTACGAAGAACCTTTTTGCCCTTCATAGTCTGGTATCTGGGGATCATATCCTTGATAACTCTCGTAAGAACGTGTCCTATATGGGGCTTGCCGTTAGCTGTGGGCGGGCCGTCGTAGAAGGTGAAGTTTTCACCGTTCGCTCTCTCGTCAATACTCTTTTCAAAGATGCGATTAGCTTCCCAGAACTTACGCGTAGCCTTTTCTCTTTCGACGAAATTCAGGTTCGTCTCAACCTTTGTGTAAAGCTCTTTCATCATATATCTCCATAAATTTTGTAATCAAAAATAAAAAACCGCTCCATACGGAACGGGAAAATAAACAAACCACCTATTCACATATCCATCAATATGCGCCCCTTAACGCGGAGCTTACGTGCGCCCATACTTTGTTCCGGGCGTCTGCTCTTGAGTGATCTTCGCGATCGGTCCGCGCATCGGTTCTCATCCATCCCGACTCTCTGTGGCGCTTTGCGTCGTTACTCTCTCCGTCATCGCATTTGCAAATAGATTATATTACAATTTTTCGAAATTGTCAAGCCTTTTGCCTTATTTTCAAAAAATAACGCGTGTTTACTTTTTGTTTATTGACTTTAGCTTAATTATGTGGTATATTAATAATACACGCACGCCTGTAATCTGACGCAGGCAAGAGGAGCTTTACCCATGGAATTTATCGATATAAGGGCCACCGAGGGTATCCCCGAGGGCCTGACCTCTGACGAGGTCGCGGCGCTTAAAGCCGAGGGAAAAGTGAATATTAGCGATGAAAAGGTCGGAAAGAGCTACGGAAGGATAATTGCCGATAATCTTTTTACCTATTTCAACGCGATCTGGTTGATCGTAACTCTGCTTCTCGCATTCTGCCGAAGCTTTGCAAATATGACCTTCCTTGCCATAATCATTCCCAACGTCGTTATATCGATAGTTCAGGAAATGAAAGCGAAAAGGACTGTTGAAAAGCTCTCCGTCACAACCGAGCCGAAGGCGACCGTTATTCGTGACGGCGATCTTATAACCATTGATGCAAAGGATATCGTTCTCGGCGACGTTATGCTCGTCGAAATGGGACGCCAGGTTCTTGCGGATGCGGTTATAATCTCGGGATTTGCCGAGGCAAACGAGAGTATGCTTACGGGTGAGTCGGACGCAATCAAAAAGAACGTCGGTGACAGAATCCTTGCAGGAAGCTTCTTCGTCGGAGGATCTGCGTATGCAAGAGTTATAAACGTTGGTAAGGATAACTATATACATAAGATCGAGAAGGCGGCGAAGAGCTTTAAAGCTCCCTCGTCGAACCTCTTCCACGACCTTAATAAGCTTATAAAAAGTATCGGTATTTTCCTTATACCGATGTCACTCGCCCTCTTCTTCACGAGCTGGCTTGACAGCCGCGATCTTATGACGGCGATAATCAAGACCTGCGGTCTTATCGTTGGTATGATCCCGTCGGGCGTTTATCTTCTCGTAACGCTCACCCTTACGCTCAGCGTTATCACCCTTGCAAAAAAGCAGACTCTCGTTCAGGATATGTATTCGATAGAGATGCTTGCGAGCGCGGATATACTCTGCCTTGACAAAACGGGAACGATAACCGACGGAACGATGCACGTTACCTGCGTCGAGTCTCTTGACGGAACGGAGATCTCCGAGATAGAGAGAATTATGTCGCATATCGAGGGCACGGAGCAGAGCATAAACAGCACCTCTGCCGCTCTTATCGACCGATTCGGCAAGGACGTTTCGGTAAAGATAATCAAGAAGATACCCTTCTCCTCGGCGAGAAAGTTTTCCGCAGTTTCGATAGTCGGTCTCGGCGCGTTCTCAATAGGCGCACCGCACTTCGTCCCCTGCGAGATAAGCGCAGAGCTTGAAGAGTCAATATCAATGCACGCGAAGGAGGGAGAGAGAGTCCTCATCCTCGTCCGTCACCCCGACGGCGTGCTTGAAAACGAGGGCGTAGGACTTGCCCTTATCGCGATAAACGACAGAATCCGCCCCGCCGCAAAGGAAACGATAAAGAATTTCCAGGATCAGGGCGTTATACTTAAGGTTATATCGGGTGATCACGCGGAGACGGTTTCCACGATCGCCGCACGCGTCGGAATAAAGAACGCGGATAAATACATCTCCTGCGATAAGCTTACCGACGAGGAGCTTATCGAGGCGGCTGAGAGATACGCCGTTTTCGGAAGAGTTACTCCCGAGCAGAAGGTGCTTCTTATAAAGACCCTCAGGATCAACGGTCACACGGTTGCAATGACGGGTGACGGAGTTAACGATACTCTCGCGCTTAAGGAGTCTAACTGTGCTATCGCAATGGCGGACGGAAG
>JAZLEH010000266.1:0-3598 GCA_045615165.1 Eubacteriales bacterium
CCCAAACGGCACAGATCGCGTCGTCGTATTCCTTTCCTTCGCCCTGCATAAGAAATCTGATGATCTCCATAAGGTCGTGTGCGTTGTAATTTTCGCCAACCGCTGCCCACGGAACTTTAGTAGCGCCGGTGTTGTAGCGGAAATCAGTTGATTTTCCCATAATATTTCTCCTTAGTAAAAGTTTTTATTCTACTAAAATTATAACCTATATATGCGCCCCGTGTCAAGTGAAATATCAATAAAAAATACTGAACAATCAATAAAAAGCTTATTTTGCAACGAAAATATATCCGAATGCGCCGGGGCCCCAATGGCACGCGATAGCGGGGTCAAGGTCGTCGCGCTCCGCCATTTGCGCCTTGAACTTTTCATCGGTGAAGCTTAAGAGCTCGTCAAGATTCCTTGAGTTGTAGGTATATGACGGAATTATGGGATAATTCTCGTCACAGTTCATTTCGTTAAGGTAAGCGGCAAGCGCTTTCATCGCCCTTACCTTTCCTCTCTCCTTGCCGATGACGAGAACCTTTCCGTCCGCGCCGCCAAGCTGAAGCAGGGGCTTGAGCTGAAGTATGCTTCCGAATATCCACGCCGCGCGCGAAAGTCTGCCGCCGCGATGAAGATATTCAAGCGTTTCGGGAATCGCAACCACGCGAATCTTCGGTATAATGGCGTTGAGGCGCGCCTCCGCCTCGTCAAGAGTGTCGTCAAGGTGCTTGTTCATTTCCTCAACGAGTATGCGAACTCCGCCGACCGCCGTCTTTGAATCGATAACGCGCACCTTTTCATTCCCCGCGAAAAACTGCCTCATCGCGTTGTAAGTGCCCGAAAGACCCGACGAGATCGTGATTATAAGAACGTCGTAGCCCGCATTCGTATATTCAAGAACCTTTTGCTCCGCATCTGCCATAGAGGGGAGAGAGGTCTTGGGGAAGAGCTTTTCTTCTATAAGCGCCTTGTAAAAATCATCGTAGGGCAGGTTGATTCCGTCGTCATATTCAACTCCCTTGAGGTATACCTTAAGCGGTAAAAATCCGACTCCGTATTTTTGAAGCTCGTGTGACTTAATACTGCTTCCTGAGTCAACGAATATCTTGATCATAGTAGTCTCCAAATAAGAACTTGTTGTAATTACAACATCTTATGTTAGCATAAAATCAAGGATAAGTCAAGAGTAAATGAACAATTTATGTTATAATGTAGCCGAATTGTCGTATTTTGGCGAATCTTGAAATAAAAAAGCCCCCTTGAGTGGGGGGCTATTAAAGAGCGCAATATTGCCGTGCCGTAGGGACGGGCGTCCTCGACTGTCCGCAAACTGTTAATGATGCATTCGCCGAGGGGCGAACGTCATTGTGTGCTTTGCGCCCTCCACTCGCTCGGTGTCACTCCGACCTTTTCTTTAAATCTGCGGTTAAAGCTTCTGAGCGAGCCGAATCCTGTCTCGAGCGCGATGTTGAGAATGCTTGCATCGGTGTCCTTGACGAGCTTCTTTGCGATCGAAATCCTATATTCGTTAACGTAGTCGGCGTAGGACGCGCCCGTGCGCTCGGTAAAATAGCGCGAGAGGTAAACGTAGCTGTATCCCGTATCTTTTGCGAGGGCGGCGAGGGATGCGTCGCCCTTGTAGCTTTCCTCGACGAACTTGAATATCTTGAGGATGAGATTTTCGTTTTCACTTTTGCGCGGCATGTAATCCGCCGCCGAGTTAAAGAGGGCGAGCATAGAGTATAAAACGCCCTTAACGAAAAGCACATCGCCCTCCTTCCCCTTTATGCCGAGAAGGGATGCGCGAACGTCGTAATCCTTGGGAATGCGCGCCGACCGAGGAAGCTTTTTTGAATATACCGCCGAATACGCGTTAACAAGCTTTGGTGAAAAAATGGCTATAAAGTGCGCGCTCTCGCCCTCTGTTCTGAATTCGTGGAGCTGATGCGGGAAAACGAGGAGTCCGTCACCGGTTTCAAGCTCATATCTCGTATTATGGACCGTAACCGTTGAACGACCGCGGGTTATATAGATCACCTCAAAGCTATCGTGCAGGTGCGCCTGATAGCTAAGGTTTACCCCCTCGATGATTTTTATCTCTTCTCCTGCGTAGGCTTCGTTAAAATGATATAGCATACCAGCCTCCAAAAAAGTTAAATTCTGTCTATATATTATACAGGATATGTCGGGAAATGTCAACACCTGTGCTGATAAAATATAAATAAAAGAAACAAGCGAAAGGAATCATTTTATGAATTTTAAGGAAAGAGCAAAAGAGCTTGTAAGCAAAATGACCCTTGATGAAAGGATGGCGCAGCTCTCGCACGAAGCCCCCGCGATCGAAAGGCTCGGCGTGCCGCAATATAACTGGTGGAACGAGTGTCTACACGGAGTAGCGAGATCCGGCACATCAACCGTCTTCCCGCAGGCGATCGGACTCGCCGCAAGCTTTAATACCGATCTTATCGAAAAGGTCGGCACGGTTACCTCTGACGAGGCGCGCGCAAAGTGGAACGAGTATCGCAAATTCGGCTACACCTTGATATATCAGGGACTCACGATGTGCTCCCCGAATATTAATATATTCCGCGACCCGAGATGGGGAAGAGGACAGGAAACCTTTGGCGAAGATCCCGTGCTCACCGCGGGGATCGCGACCGCCTTTATAAAAGGTCTTCAGGGCGACGGAAAATACAGAAAGCTTGACACGACCCTTAAGCATTACGCCGTTCACTCAGGCCCTGAAAGGCTTCGCCACGGCTTCAACGCCGTCGTCTCGGATGAGGATCTTAAGGAAACTTATCTTTACGCATTCAAGTATTGCATCGAACACGCCGACCCCTCGGCAGTGATGGGCGCGTATAACGCGGTAAACGGTGAGCCCGCAAGCGCGAGCAAGACCTTAATTCGTGACACGCTATACGGCGAGTGGGGCTTTAAGGGCTATATGGTCTCGGACGACGGCTCTCTCACCGACGTGCATGAAAGCCATAAGTACACAAAGGACGAGGCAGAGAGCGCCGCCCTCGCCCTTAACCTCGGAATGCAGATGAATATCGGCTCAACCTATAAAAATAGCCTTAAGGAGGCGTACGAGCGCGGACTCGTTAGCGAAGAGACAATCACCGAATCCTGCGAAAAGCTCTTCGAGGCTCGCTTCCGCCTCGGTATGTTTGACGACGATTGCGAATATAATAACATCCCCTACGATATAATCGATTGCAAGGAGCACCGTGAGTTTAATAGACGCGTCGCGGGCGAATCGATAGTCCTTCTTCAGAATGACGGAATCCTCCCCTTGAAACCCGATACCTCGATAGCGGTTATCGGACCGCTTGCCGACCATAAGCCCGCGCTTCTCGGCAATTACGTTGGAACGCCCGCCGTGTATTCAACCATCCTTCGCGGAATACAGGATCAGTCGGAGGGCAAGCTTCTCTATGCGCGCGGCTCTAACCTCTTTGAGGATCAGATCGTCACGCGAGAGCATCCCTTGAACGAGGCGGTCATCGCCGCAAGGCGCGCCGACGTGGTCATCCTCTGCGTCGGAATCGACCCGACCCTTGAGGGTGAGGAAAACGCCGCAACGAATAACCGCAAGAACTTCGGTGAC
>JAZLEH010000267.1:0-5201 GCA_045615165.1 Eubacteriales bacterium
CTCCTGACGGGGAACGAGCGCCGCAACGGAGTCGATGACTATGATATCGATAGCGCCTGAGTTAACGAGAGTCTCTGCAATCTCAAGAGCCTGCTCACCGCAATCGGGCTGAGAGACGAGGAGGTTATTCGTGTCAACGCCGAGCTTCTTTGCGTAGACGGGATCGAGAGCATGCTCTGCGTCGATGAACGCCGCTTCTCCGCCCTGCTTCTGCACCTCTGCGATTACGTGAAGTGCGATCGTGGTTTTACCCGATGATTCCGGGCCGTATATCTCGGTTATTCTTCCTCTCGGAATACCGCCGATTCCGAGCGCAAAGTCGAGTGAAAGAGAGCCGGTGGATACCGCGGACACGTTCATTGCCGCGTTTTCGCCAAGCCTCATGATCGAGCCCTTTCCGCACTCACGCTCGATTCTTGCCATTACCGTTTCAAGCGCAGCCTTCTTATCCTGAGCCACGCTCTTTTCTGCAGTGGCTGCCGCCGTTTTCTTAGTTGCCATATCTTTCTCCATTCCGCCGCGTTTGCGGCACTAAATTTTCAAGGGTTAACCGGTGGTTACGGTATTATTATACAACGGTTTGTGTCCAATAAATCGTACTCAAAACAGTTTCGTTGCGCCGACGGGACGAATGCGGAATGCAACCGCCGCTCCATCTCCGAAGATCGAGTCCATATATTGCGTATACGCCGTAACGTCCTCGTTTTTAACGAACACCTGAATAGTTCCCGCGAATCCGCCGCCGTGAACTCTTGCGGCATAATCCTTTCCTTCAAGGCATCCCTCGGTAAGCGCAAGCGCAAGGGAAAGCCCCTGCTCCTTAACGTTCTTATTCGAATAAACGTTCTGAAGGAATTCAAACGAGGATCTTCCGGACTCTCTTACTCCGTTAAGGAATGACTCAACGTCCGAGGAGAGAAGCGCCTCTTTTATTTTAACTACCCTCTTATTTTCACGAAGGAAATGAAGGGTACGCATTATTGCTCTGTCACCAACGAGGCGGCGAAGGTTATTGAGGTTTTTAATTATATCCTCTTCCTTGAATCCGCGAAGCACCTCGCTTCCGAGAAGCTTTGCAACCGCCTTCATCTCACCCGGCACTGACGCGTAATCCTCGTTGAGGTCGGCGTGGTTGCCGCCGGTATTAACGATACAGATCGAATATCCCGCATCGGTAAGTGCGAAGTTTATAGGCTCGATCTCAGGCTCATTCTGGTTTTTGAAATCCATATATACGAAGCCGCCGACCGCGCACGCCATCTGGTCCATAAGACCGCAGGGCTTGCCGAAATAAACGTTCTCGGCGTATTTCGCAATCTTCGCAAGCTCGACGCTCGTGATACCGCCGTCGTTATAAAGGTTGCTCAAGATATTTCCTATCATAACCTCGTATGCCGCGGATGAGGAAATACCGCTGCCCTTTAACACCTCGCTCGTCGTGTATGCGTCGTATCCACCAACGAGATATCCCGCATTCACAAATCCGTTGACCGTGCCTGCGATCAGCGCCGCAGAGCTGAAATCGGCAAACGCCGCAGGGTCTGTGGTTTCAGCGATCTTCACCTCGTCGGGCGTATAGCCGTCGGAATAGAGTCTTATAACGCCGTCGTCGTTTTTCGCGGCGATCGCGATTATATCCCTATCGATCGAGCCTGCAAGCACGCATCCCGCGTTATGGTCGGTATGGTTGCCCGATATTTCGCTTCTGCCGGGAACGGAGAATACGGAAACGTCTCTATCCTCACCATAGCTCTCTGCGAAGGCGTCTATCGCCTTTAAAAAGCGCTCGGTTGCCTCATTTGTATCGGGATAAAGCTCCGTGTAGCTTCCGAGAGCGCCGCCCTCGATAAGTTTTCTGAGTTCAGTTAATTTCATTTCTAATCTGTGAATCCTTTATGAGTTTTTCAGCGATGAGCGATGCCTCGCATATAAGCGCGTCCCTTTCCTTCATCACTCCGTTTTCGTCGTCGATGAAGAGCTTTTCCGACTCCTTATGTCTGAACCAGGTGAGCTGCCTTTTTGCATAACGCCTGCTGCTGAGCTTTATAAGCTCAACTGCCTCGCTGAGAGTTGTTTTTCCTTCGAGATAGCTCACTATCTCTTTGTATCCTATCGCCTGCGCGGCGGTAGTTTTTTCTATGAGAAGCCCTCTTTCGTAAAGAGATCTAACCTCCTCGAGAAGCCCCTCGCGCATCATAATATCCACGCGCATATCCACGCGCCTATAAAGGTTTTCGCGGTCATGGAAATCGAGAGTTATCATACCGATATCTATATCGCCGCGCGCTTCTCTTGAAAGGCGGTCGAAATAGCTTTTCGTTTTTCCCGTCGCATCGTATATCTCGAGCGCACGGATAACTCGTCTGACGTTGTTTTTGTGAATCGCCGTTGCCGATTCGGGATCGACCGAATAAAGCCTCTGCCAGAGAGCGTCGATATCCTCCTCGGTCTTAATATTCTGCAATATACCGTCTCTGTACTCGCGACTGCTCTCGGGCACGTCGGTCGCCTGCGCGCGCGTAAGCGCGTCAAGATATAATCCCGTACCGCCGACGAACATCGGCATGACGCCTCTTGAAATCATTTCCTTTGCGGTGTTCAATGCGTCCGTGCGATACGATTCAACGCTGTAATCCTCGGTTGGAGAAAGAAAATCAAGCATATAATGCGGCACGACCGACCGCTCCTCTGCGGTTGCCTTCGCCGTTCCTATACTCATTTCCTTATATATCTGCATCGAGTCGCAGCATATAATCTCGCATCCGAACGCCTTTGCGACGGGGAGTGATATTGCGGTTTTTCCGGACGCGGTAGGTCCGGTTATCGCAAGAGCAAACATTATTTTATCCCCCGAAGCCAGCTGACCATATCAGAGAACGCCTCCTTGCGGCATTCCTCCGTCTCAAGGAAAAGCTCGTGTCTTGCGCCGGGATAAAGCTTCAGCGAAACCTCACTGCATCCTGCGATAAGGAGGTTTTTATATACGTAATCAGGGCCCTTGCCGTAATTTCCGACGGGGTCCATATCTCCGCTCATTATAAGAGTCGGAATAGCCTTCGGATATTCCTTGAACCAAGCGTCCGAATTGCATTCCCTGATCATCTTGAAGAGGTCGCGATAGCCCGATGCTGTGAAGATAAAATTCGTATATTTATCATTCGGTCTGTCTGCAACGAGATCGACCTCACGCGTGAGCCATGCGTCAGCACCATCGGACTTCGGGAACTTTTTATTGTACGAGCCGAAGGCGAGCTTCTTTAAAAGCCTGCTTCTGTATCTTGCGCCGCGAAGCTTTGATATTACGGAGGCGAGAAATCCACCCATAGGAAGAAGGGGATTAGGTCCGGAGGTGCCGTGTATTATAACGCCCTGCATACTGTGGGGATACCTCTCTACGTAAAGCCTCGTTATAAACGAGCCCATGCTATGCCCCATAACGACGAGCGGAAGCGCGGGGAAGGTATCGCGGAGGTATCTGTTCATCGTGTGCATATCGCGCACCACAAGCTCGTCACCGTCATTCTCTGCGAAGAATCCGTAATCCTCGCTTCTCGTTACGCTCTTTCCGTGGCCGAGGTGATGATGTCCTGCGACGATATATCCCTCTCCCGTAAGGTATTCTATAAGATATTTATAGCGCCCAACGTAATCTATCATACCGTGTGAGATCTGAACTATTCCGAGAGCGGGGCAATGCTTTGGAGTGTATATCTCGGCGTATATGGTATGCGCGCCGTCTTTAGACGGAAAGACTGTTTCAGAAAAATTATAATTCATATAAAATCTCCTTTACTGATCAATTCGCCTTCTTATAAAATCGGCAACCTCGTTTGCAGTTGGAGCGGATGATGACGCTCCGTTTTTGGAAACTGCCACAGCGCCTGCCGCCGCGCCATATCTTACCGCCGTTACTATATCTCCGTCAGAGTCGAGATATTCAAGAGTCATTGCCGCGGTAAAAACGTCGCCCGCCGCGGTACTGTCAACGACCTTATCCGCGCGATACGCGGGGATTATGTTATAGTGCTTACCGTCGTAGATGAAAGCGCCTCTCTCACCCTGCTTAATAACGAGATATTTGCACTTAACGCGCTTGTAAAGCATAAGCGCCGCGCGGAGAGAGGAATCCGCTCCCATAGGGGTTATGCCGGTATATTCCTTCGTCTCGGTCTCGTTGGGGCTGAATATTTCAATTTCGGGGAGCGCTTCAAGAGGAGTGTCCTTACTTGCGGGAGCGGCGTCAACGAAAACGGGAATCCCCCTTGCCTCCGCAAGACGCGCGGCGAGGAGTGCTGTTTCAAACGATATCTCAAAATTGATATATACGGCGTCCGGCTCACAGGTAAACGCATCCTCAAGGTTATCCCTCGTTATTGAGGCGTTTGCGCCGGGGTAATATATTATTCTGTTCTGTCCACCCGACTCCTTGATCACCGCCGCAAATCCCGTGGGATTCTCCTTATCGACCTTTATAAAAGCGGTATTGAGTCCTGCTTCCTTATAGTAATTGTAGAGTCGCTGACCGTGCATATCCTGACCAAGCTTAGTGCAGAAAACGGTCTCTGCGCCGAGTCTTCTGAACGCGACTGCCGCGTTTGCGCCCTTTCCGCCGGGAGTATAGGCAACGCCTCCGTCATCGGTCACGGTTTCACCCGCCTCAGGCACTTTATATACGTTCATAGAAAGGTCCATATTGGAGCTTCCTATAACGAGTATTCTTTTTGGAGTAGCCATTTACCTTTCCTTTCGAATTATCCTGTCGGATCGAATTTGCCTTATCAGTCGATAGCCTCAGCGCCGCCCGCAAGCTTGAAGACCTCCGTCTTCTGCGAAAGCTCGGTTGCGAGAGCCGCCTCTCTCTGTCTGCAGGTAAAGACGAAGCTCTGATGTCCCTCTTCTGCGAGAGAGTGGATAGCCTGCATCATCGACTTCGCTCTGATATTATCCTGATGAGCAAAGCTCTCGTCGAAGCAGATCGGGGGCTTTTCCGTATAGAGCATATCGATAAGAGCCATTCTTACCGCTATGTATGCAAGGTCGCGAGTACCGCCCGAGAGGAAATCGATCGATTTATCCGAGCCAAGCGCGTCCTTGAAGGTGACCTTCAGTCCATCGGTTACGTCGAAGGATGTATACTTTCTATTCGTCATAATCTCCATAAGTCCCGTCGAATATTCGGCAAGGCGGGGAGAGATTTCCTC
>JAZLEH010000268.1:0-3637 GCA_045615165.1 Eubacteriales bacterium
CCGCGTATTCAAGCTCTATCGGCTCTTCCGACCATATTTCAATAAATCTTGCGCCAAAGCGGAGCATATAGTTTACGTATTCGTTTTTGCCCGCCTTTGCTTTGTAATCAATGCTGAAATCTCTCTCACCAATAATTCTTCTTACGTGGCCGCCCTGAAGATCCTCGCCCCAATCGATGCGTATATTTTGTGCGTTTTCGGTATTGAATGCAAATGCGAGGAGTCCGACTGTCTCTTCGCTAAGGTCAATGAGGTGATGCTTCTTATCGTCCGACGAAATAGCTTTTCCTTTTTTGAATGGGGCAAGAGCCTGCCTTTTGATCGGACGAGGATAAAATTCGCACCTTTTGTCTACCTTGACGGCGTTTCCGAAGCCTTCTCCGCTAAAGATAGCGCCGTCGTCCTTAGTTGCATCGTATGCAAAGCCGTAGCCGAGCTGACCCGTGATGAGCTTTGCTCTTCCGCTCTCGTAAGCGGGGGATATTCTCGCCTTTACGCACTCGGAGCTATTCAAAACCGTATTCCCGTCGGAAACTATTTCAAATATAAGACCTGCCGTGGCTTTTTTATAGCGCGAGGTGTTTTCGCCGAAGTGCCAAACGAGCACGGATATCGAATTTTTACCGCTGTTAATAAGGCTTGTTGCATCAATTTCGTCGTATATTTTGTAATGCTCGTAATCGCCGTATTGATTGCTTGCAAGATATTTTCCGTTTATGTAAAGGGTGTAGTCGCTGTCTGCGGATATGCGAACGACAGTTTTGCCGCACGCTTCAAACTCGGCGTAAAACTCGGCGTATTCGTCTTTTCCCGCTTCATTTTTCGGCCATATCCATTCTGAATTGTTGAAAACCATAATTGCTCCTTATTTTTTATCTTGCTCGAATAACTTTTCCGGGCTTTGCTCCGGTATATACCGAATCCTCTGCGATCACCTCGCCGCCTGCGATTACGTAGTTAAGCCCAACTGTGTGTCTTTCAGGATGAACGAAATCCGCCATATCGCATATCTTTTCTGCATCAAATACGCATATATCGGCGTCGTATCCCTCTTTTATAAGCCCCTTGCCGCCAAGATTATAAACACTTGCGGGCAGCGAGGTCATTTTTCTTATCATTTCGGGCAGGGAAACGACCTTAAGTTCGCGCACGAATCTTCTGATCGCTCTCGGGAATGATGCTCTGAGCCTCGGGTGATAGCTCGATGACGATCTTACAACGCTCGAATCGGTGCATATCATTGCGCGCGGGTAGGAAATAACCGTTTTAACGTCATCCTCGCACATTGAGAAATAGCATGCCGTCGCGTTTACGTTTGAAAGCTCGATAATGCGAAGTGCCGCTTCAACGTCATCGCATCCCATCTCGTCGGCAATCTCGCATACGTACTTTCCATGGTACTCGGGGTGACCTGCGCAGTGATTAACGAGTACCCAATCTATTCTTCCTGCCTTTACGTTCTTGAACGATTGCCTGATTTTTTCTCTCGTTTCGGGATTCGCAAGGTTTTCAAGAGTCTTTCTGTCTGCCATATATTCCTTGGGAATAAATCTTGCGGAAAGGGAAGTGCTCGAAGCTAAATAAGGATAAACGTCGCAATAGATGTCGTATCCCTCAGAGTTTGCCGCGTCAATCATTTCGAGGGTCTTTTTAACTTTTCCGTAGTTCTGTTCATAGCAGGACTTGTGGTGCGATATAACGCCTCTCGCGCCCGATGCCTTAACTATGGTTATAAATTCCTCAACGGCTTCGATAAGCTTATTTGCCTCGTTTCTGATATGCGCAGAGAGCATTCCGCCCTCCTCGGCACATACTTTTGCAAGCTCTATAAGCTCATCCGTCTCGGCATAAGTTCCGGGAATGTATATAAGCCCGAATGAAAGACCGATAGCACCGTGCCTCACCGCCTCTCTGACAAGCTCTTTCATTTTTTCAAGCTCGTCTGGAGTGGGGCGTCTGTTTTCGTGTTGCATTACCGCGCGGCGAATAGCGCCGTGCCCAACGAAAGTGATGAGGTTCGAGCCTTGCGGAGTACTCTCTGCCGCATTAAAATAGCTCTCTGCAGTGCGAAGCCTTTCGTCCTCGGATGTTGGACTTGGGAAGCTTGTTGAGCCGCATTGACCGCCGACCGCAGTAGTGATTCCTTGCTCGCATTTTTCCTTAACCTCGGGATGAGAGAATATGGCGTTGTCAGAGTGGCTGTGAGAGTCTATAAAGCCGGGCGTTATAACGAGCCCCGAAGCATCAATGACTCTTTTTGCATCGCTGAGCGATGAGCCTATCTTTGAAATTTTTCCGTCCTTGATTCCGATATCTGCGGTATATCCCTCGTTGCCGCTTCCGTCTATCACGCATCCGTTTTTGATAAGTAAATCAAACATTTTGTTACCTCAAATTAATTTGTATATTGTGATTGGTCCGAAAAGTCCGCCGCCTCTGTAAAGCGTCTCTTTCGGATTCATTTTTTCGTGGTATCCGCCAATGTCACCTCTATCCTCAAAAGCGAAGAAATTCGTCGCCGCGCACTCGTTTGCCGCAGTGTTTGCAACGATAATTTTTAGCTCTCTGCCTTGGTTTAACACGCTAAAATTCACGGAATACGGCGGATAGGTCGTGATTCCGACACTCTTGCCGTCGATGAATACTTCAGCGGTCGAGGACAGTGCTCCGAGGTCGATCTCATACTCTCCCGCACAAAGCCCCGGTAGCTTTGCAAGGTAAGTGACCTCGCCCGAAAAATCCTTTTCAAATGGGTAAAATCCGCTTCGTATCTCACTGTGTGAGACCGTCTCAATATAAGTGCCTCTCTCGTGCGTTATGTGCATTCTTTTTGATATAAAGGAGGATATTTCCTCTATCTCGAAAATCTTCTCTTTTTTCTTTCTCGTGAATGCATTCTTTTCGTTTTCAGAGAAGAGAAGCATCACGCCCTCGCCGCGCTTAAGCTCGGTTATAAGCGATACGAGGTCGCCCTCTCGCTCGTATTCAACCGTGTATATTTCACCGTCGCTAAGGGCTATTTCATAGGGCGTTAGAGGCGTATTTATCTTGATTTTTTCGCATACGTTTTCGCCGCTTGTGTTAACGATAAAGTAGCCGACATCTCCGTTATCAAAGAGGAGCTTTCTTGAAAGGATAGCAGTGTTCGTTCTTTGAATTTCGGGGGATATTTCGCCATTGGTTTTTCTTAGCTTTTCAATAACCTCGCCCTTTTCAAGATCGCAATTCGGGGTGAATATATTTTCGTATTTTATATCTCCTATAACGAGTGCGCCGTTATCAAGGCTTGCGTTCTCAACGATCTCCTCGTCGATTATATCAAACGAAACGCCGGCCTCTTCAAGCTTGTGACCGAGGGCGCGAAAGCTCTCTCCCGCGGCTTTCCCGATCTCACCGCTTGCGCATATCGTTCTTGCGGGGTGGTAAAGTGCCGTTTTTATATCGGCGCGACTGCTCGAGAGAATATATGAAAGCCTCGCCGTGTGATTATTTATTTCGGAAAGTCTGTTAAGGCTCGGATTTTCCTTGATAAAGTTCGGGCGGTATTGATGCATCATTGCGGTTTTTCTGTCGTAAGACATAACCATAAAGTTAAAGAGGCTTATTCCTCTCACCGCTTGGCAGTTAACGCCGTAGC
>JAZLEH010000269.1:0-11872 GCA_045615165.1 Eubacteriales bacterium
AGCAAAGATCCAGTCTACTGGTCCGAAGCCATCCTTGTATTCATTAAATTGTTTAACGTAGTCAACGACGTTGAATATCTGTATAAGACCGCCCACTAAGCCGGTAACGATCTTCCAGATACCGTCTATCATCGTTGTCAAGAAGGCAAAGAACCAATCAAGAAATCCTGCCATTTCCTGCTATCACTCCTTTCACAGTCTATTTGACCGAGAACTTATGCGTTATCCTCCGAGGATTTTTCTTCGGGGGATTTGTTTTCTGATTCGGGTGCGCTTGCAGCCGCCGCTTCAGCCTGCTGCTTGAGGTATTCCTCAATTGCGCGCTTTTTGATCTCTTCCTCGGTTTCCTTGGAGACGGGCTTTTTCTTAGCACGCTCAACAACGAGAATCATAATGAAATTATAAAGCTCGTAAAGGAAGAAGAGCACGAGGGGAAGAACTATGCAAAGGAAGAAGCCGAGAGAGGAGCGGAGGAATTTGATTACGTTTCCAACGCCTCTGATATTATCGTCCTCATCACAGGTACCGACGATGTCGGTGAAATATACTTTGTAGGTATCTGCGTCATCGTTGTTATCACCCTTGGTGGTGAAATAGTTTTTGCCTTCGTGTACGATTTCGATACGGTGGGTGTTAAATTCGGTGTCTCCGTCGCCGTCAAGATCAATCTTAAAGGTTATGATAGCGTCCTTGCCAAGCTTTGCGGCATCTTCTGCATCGATCTTGTCAATAAATACGAGATCACCTTCTTTAAAGGTGGGTTCCATCGACTTTGATTCGATGGTTATCATTCCCTTACCAAAGAGGGAGGGGACGCCGTCTTCGCTATTCTGAGCGGAGAACACGAGTATCGTCATAAGAATCGAGAATGCGACGAACAACCAAAGAATTGTGTTGCCGACGATTCCGGAAATTTTCTTTACTTTTTTCCAGTTAATTGTCTTTTCCATGATAGCAGTACCTCACTTACTGTTAATAGAATTTTAGTTTGTTATCTATGTAAACATACGAATTTTAGTTCGTAAGATTATTTTCACATTTAATTATAATATATTTTTAATAAAATTGCAAGTTTTTTATTTATCTCATAAAATTTCTTAAACCTACCCGCCGAAAAAGGCAGGTAGGTTTAAGACATAGTCGGTTTAGAGCCGAAACTCTGATGTCTTTTTTATTTGTTTTTTGTTTAAGTGATTTTAAAACTGCGTGGTAGAGAATGCAACGGTTACAGAAGCGCCGATAAGATTTGCAACGTTGTTAGAATATACCGTTTCATAATCTCCGTCGATGTAGACCATAATTTCTACTTCTACGCCTGTCTCGGTAACTTCTGCAGCAAGAGTAACTGCGCTGTCAACAGAGTTAACTGCACCGGAGGTCTTACCCTCAGCAGAAAGCTCCTGAATGTTCTCGCCGCACTTAACTACGATTCTGATTGCGTTAAGCATATCAGCCTTATCGCAAGTAACGGTGAATCCGGAAACCTTAAGGTCTTTGGTCTTGGCATCAGCAGCAGAATCCTTCATGAAGATCTTGAAGGTATTGGAAAGTCTGTAATCGTTAAGGTCGCCGGTTACGTCATAATATGTGCCGGAGGATTCTTCGTCGTTCTGATCATTACTATAAGAATACTTGAACTTGTTAGAAGCCTTATCGTACGTTGCGGGATAAAGATCAGCGGTATCATTGCTAGCGGTTGCTTCAATTCCGGCACCTTCGATTGCACCCGTGGTTTTATCCATAATCTGAAGGAAGGTATCGTTAGACTTAGCATTAACCGTCATACCCTTTGCGGTTACGTTGGTGTTCATTGCGAACCATGCATACGAAGCAGTAGACATCATAACTGCAGAAACGAGGAGCATGGCAAGCGCGGGGAGGAGTTTGCGCATTTTTTTCATTTTTCTTTTTCCTTTCTAGAAAAAATATTTTTTGTTTGTTTTGTTTATTTAACACCTCTTACGAGGAAATTAAAACTAATTAATGGACAACGCTCATTAGCATTTCGAATTTCATTTTACCGCCGATAAGTCGGTCAACGCAGTCGGGATCATTACCCTCTATCCAAATTACCACGGTAAATTTAGTTATTTCATTCGGTTCAAAAGTATCCACTCTTCCGGATGCAACGATTGAAGAACTGTAAAATTCAACCGTTCCAACCTCAGGTCCTTGACCGTCGCTTCTGGTCTTTGCATAAGTAGTCGGTACGCCGTCTTTATACAGTCTGACTCTTATTGCCTCATCCAAATTATTAGATATATTGGACATAGCAAGCTTGTAGTCAAAAGCAATCGGTAATTGACCCGCATTCTGAAGGTAGAAGGTATAGGCGATGTGATTCGGACCATTATGCTCGCCGTCGATCATATCCAAATTTTCAGGAAGGCTATTTCCCGACATATTTGTTATATGCTCGTTAATATTTGCATTAAGATTCGAGGTCTTATGCGTCATATCGCGGTTTTCGGATAAAGATAAGCCGTATTTAGTCATTTCGTACTTATCAATACTTATCGTGAAGCTTCCCGTCCTCTTATAGAGTGCGGAGACACCGTAGAGAAGACCCGCCGCGATAATAAGCATTATCAAAACGGAGGTGAGGACCTTCATTTTGATCCTGTAGCTTCTTACCTCTTGCGCGGTGCGGCGCAGGAGGTTAAAGCGCTTTTCGTTGTCGTTATATTTCCTCGCCATCCTCGGCTACCTCCTCTCCATCAGAATAGGTGGCAACGTCCGCAAGGGAATAACCGTCAAAGCCGACCGCCTCAGCGCCCTTGATCTTCGCATCGTTGTCAAGCTCGGGGGCGATAACGATAACGTCAAGGTAGTGGAGGTAATTTACGAGGCTTCCTGCGACACGCTCTATATCCTCGCGGTCGAGGCTTGCCGTCGTGTATTCATCGGCGAATGCATAATCAAACTTTATTTCAGAGAGGCGGAAAACGGGACAGAACTCGTCACCAACCTCACAGATAGCAACCTTAACGCCGAGGTCGCGAAGCTCGGAGATCTTCTCCTTTGCCTCCTTAAGATCCTCGTAGAGGATATCGGCGGAAAGCTCGATACAAATACGATCAAGCGGAACGTCGGGGAAGAGGGCGGTAACCTCAACGAGCATATTTGCAAGCTCGCTCTCCTTAAGGAGTCGCGCATAGACGGGAATGGTTACACAGTCGAGCCCGGGATAACGCTCGTCAAGCTCGGGGAATGAGCGAAACACCTTTTCAAGGTGTCTTTTAACGAGGTTGTTTCCCTGCTTCGTTCTTCTTGCCACGAAGCGATACTGCTTATAGGTAAGAACGCCGAGGTCAAGGCTATTAACTATCATAAAGCTGCGGAGGACCGTCTTTTTCTTATCGCCGAAGAACTTAAGCTCATCAAACTTAAGAAGGATTGGAGTAATACCGCTTGCGACAGTTTCTTTGACCATTTCACTAATCTTCACGATACTACCTCCTTTTTAAATTTTATGATTAAGTTCGGATAAGAAACAATAAAAGCCAACCACTGCAACGACTTATTGCAACTGGCTGGCTTGAAATGAGGCCCCTATAGTTTTGCGTCACACTCTTTCGAATGCTTTGCCAATATATTCATACCACGATTATACACTCCCGTTTTCCATTTGTCAATAGGTTTTTTAAAATTTGTTAACTTTTTTCTTGTCTTTTTTATTTATATATAATGAATTTAGTTTTTAATATTGATTTTCTAGTCTTATTTATGTAAATTTTAGGTACGGACAGTCGAGGACGCCTGTCCCTACGGGGGATGTGATACATCGTGCCTCACGGATCGTTTGGTATTTTGGTTTGCCATATTTCGCGCCGCGATGTTACGATATTTGTAGGGACAGGCGTCCCCGACTGTCCTTTTGAAGTCTTGCTTTTGAGAATGAAAACGCCTCCCATTTGAGGGAGGCGGATATGTTTCATTTATTCTGCAGAGGGGTCGCACATTGCGCGCTTATCAACGTAAAGCGCCTCATCGGCTTCGCTATAGAATCTATCGATCATCATTTCCTTGCCGGCGTATTTTGCAACACCCGTTCCGATAGTGAGCCAATATTTCCACTCCTTAGTCTCGGAACAAACGAGATCCTTGATCTCATTGCAAAGGTTTTTCGCGGATGCTTCGCTTGAGGTTTCGTAAACTGCGGCAAATTCATCACCGCCGAAGCGCGCGATGAAGAGGGTCGTTCTGTGGCTTGCGCCGATGCGCTTAAGAAGATTTGCGACAAACTTAAGGGCGTTATCACCCTCCATGTGACCGTGCTCGTCGTTTATCCTCTTAAAGTCGTTGATATCCATCATTATGAGATAGAGCTTGCGCTGACCGTGGTTGCCCGATGCATACGCCTGCATTTTTTCGGCGATATAGGCATCGAGGGCGTATCTGTTATTAAGACCTGTAAGAACATCGTTCGTGATCTGGTCGTCCTGGAAGCGGCAGAAGATTATGAACATACCTGCGGTGATACCGAGGCAGTGAAGCGCAACCTCACCGTTAGCGGCAACCTGGAAAGCACCGAAAACGAACGTAACTATGCCAACCCAAATAAGATTGCGGCGCATCTTTCTGCGGCGGAGGGTGGCAATGTCAATCTTAACGAGAAGGGCTCTTATCGTTAGTACAACAAATGCTATATATTGGAGTGCAAAGCTTAAGAAATAGAACTTTCCTCTTACGTAAACGTTACCCTCTATCATATAGAAGATGCAACCCGTGGGGATATTAACGATAAGAAGGATGACTGCACATATCGTCGGGAGGAGGTAAAGGATCTGATGCTTAACGCCCTTTCGCTCGATTTTAAAGAGAACGTCAAAGAATCTGTTCCACCAATAACCCGTGAACGCCGTCAAGCTGACGCTTCCGAACATCGTTACGTGGCTCATAACGTAGGCAAAGGTGCTATCATGCCTATCAAAAACGTAGCTGAGCATATCGAAGCAGAGTCCGGCAAGGACGATCAACATAAACTTTTTAAACTCACGCCTGGAGGTAGAGCTGAAGTTATTATTGAGCGCCATTCGCATATAGACGATAAGCGCTATACAGAAAACGAAATGGAACAAATTGGACGTAAGCAAATAGCTTGCCGGTGATGTTGCTAAGATTCCCATAAGCCCTCTCCTTTCAAACGTAGTAAACAAAAATTTCCACAATGTTACGTGTGTAACAATTTAGCAATATTTGGCTAGTATAGTATAGCATGTCGAAATATGAAAGTCAATAGTTTAACGATGTGGAATTTTTTGTTAGTGACTTATGGCAATATATAACATACCCCCCCCCCGATTTTTGTGCAATATTGCTAAATATCGCAAGGCGGATTTTTTTCGGGAGGGGGAATCGTGTATTTTTTATTTTTCGAGAAGGGCGAAAAGCGCCTCGCACGCAACGAGGACATCGCGATAGGTCACGTCAAACTCGCCCGAGTACCACGGGTCGGCTACGTCGGCGCTTTTCCCTGCGAAGGTCATCATCTTCCTGATCTTTCCCTCGGGGTCAGAGCCGAAGAGGAGGAGCATATTTCGGATATTGCGCTCGTCCATTCCGATTATAAGGTCGTATTTATCATAATCGGCGCGGGTAAGGCGTATTGCGGTCTTGCCGTCGCAGGTGATGCCGTGCTTCAATAATTCGCGCTTTGCCGGGGGATAGACGGGGTTGCCAAGCTCCTCTGCGCTCGTTGCGCGGGACTCGACGAAATAGCGGTCGGACGCGCCGTTATCTGCTACTATCTTTTTAAAAACGAACTCTGCCATAGGGCTTCGGCATATATTGCCGTGGCAGACGAACAGGATCTTTTTCATAATCGTTACCTCACTTTGCTACCATTTTATCACATACCGCGTGAAAAAGCAAGAAAAGATTGACAACGGGCGGCGCGTGTGTTAAGATTAATTCAGTAAAACTGTGAGGTATGCTTATGAATTCACGCGAAATAATTGCAAGCGACCTTCGCGCGCTCGGGCTTAAGGCGGGGGACGACGTTATAGTTCACTCCTCGCTCTCGTCGATGGGAAGGGTCGAGGGCGGCGCGGAGACGGTGATCTCGGCAATTGAAGAGGTTATCGGCAGTGAGGGAACGCTTCTCTTCCCCGCCTTCACATACGCGTCGGTCTACGCCGACGGGATATACGATCACGAGGAGAGCGAGGTCTGCGTCGGGCTTATTCCCGAGACCTTCCGCAAGCAGGCGGGGGTTATACGCAGTCTGCACCCGACCCACTCGGTAACCGCGAGGGGAAAGCGCGCTGAGGCGTTCACGCGCGACCACGAAAAAGACGACACGCCCCTTGGCAACAACTCGCCGTACGCGAGGCTCAAGGAATACGGGGCGAAGATACTTATGCTCGGCTGCTCACTTAACTCGACCTCGTATATGCACAGGCTTGAGGAGGAGGCGAACGCTCCATACGCGCTCCGCAGGACGCCCGTGGTCTACAAGATCAAGGTCGGAGAGAATATCTACGAAAAGGAATACTACAGGCACAATTTCTCACGCAACGTCGCACCCGTGAAGCAAAAATACGCGAGGTGCATTGACGTTATAAGGGAGGGTGTGGATTACACCGTCGGCGAGGTTCACGGAGCAAAATCCTACCTTATCGATGCGACGGCGCTCCACGATGCCGCCCTGAAAAAGATGGCGGAAGATCCCTACTATTTCGTCGGCGTCACCGATATGGAGGCATACAAAACCGACCTCAACCTAACGGGAGAGGAGGGTTATGACGTTATCATCCTTGCGGGGCAGTCAAACGCAGTTGGCTACGGTGCGGGTGATACCGATCGCCCGTTCACTCAATCGGACGAAATACTTGAAATATCCGATCCCTACCCGATCAAGCTATACACCGACGAAAACGGAAGAAGAATGCTTGAAATGCCTTTCCCGCCCGATCTCTATTTCGGAAAGGCAAAGGAGAGATTCGCATACGACAGGCTGAACGCCTGCCTTGCAAACGCGTTCGCTATGGACTACGTGAAAAAAGGGCTTCTTAAGCCCGGAAGAAAACTTCTTATCGTTAAGACGGCGGTCGGAGGCACGGGCTTTACGAAGAGGCAATGGACGGAGGACGGTCAATGCCGCGAGAAGATGATTCACATGATAGCCGAGGCAAAGAAGCTTTCAGGCGATATGAGAGTCGTTGCGTTCCTTTGGCATCAAGGCGAGCAGGACGCAGGCGATAGGCCCGAATTCCCCGCCAAGGAGCGCCACGAATTTTACTATAACGAGTTCGGCGAGTTCGTAAAGCGTGTTAGAGGGCTTCTCGGAGATGATTTCCCGATTATATGCGGCGAATTTACGCCGACGTGGATGGAGAAAAACAGAGAAGCGTGCGACGCGGTGCTTTCCGCAATGAAAAAGGTTATCGACACTGACGGCTACGGAACGATAGTCTCGTCCGCGGGCGCACAGGTAAACAACGAGGCAATAGGAAACGGAGACATACTCCACTTCTCCCGAAACGGTATCCACCTGCTCGGCAGAAGATATTTTGAAGCGTTTGAAAAGCTGACAAAAAAATAAACAAGTTAGGAGGGGAACGAATGAGATATAACGAAGAAGAAAACAGGCTTCTTATAACCTGCCGCGAGCTCGTGATGACGGCGCGCCGCGGTATATCAACGACGCTCCCCTGCGACTCGGACGAGCCGGAATTCATCACGGCGAAGGCGCGCCTTCCGCGAGAGCTTATATGCGAGGGCGACGAGAGAATCCTCTCCCTTGATTTTGAATCGGGGGAATATAATTTCAGCCTTACGGCGAGCGCGGACAAAATCGATAAATGTAAGCTTTGGTTTACAACGCTCGTTGATTGCAATCCGAAGCGACCGAAAAAGGAGCAGATCGCCGAAATTCGAGGCGAGGCGTTCGTTACGGCGTATATTTACGCGAGGGGAGAGGCGCTCACCCGTGTTGAATTAAGCTTTATTTACTTTAACCCGGAGACGACAGAGTATAACGTAGTCTCCGAGGAGGTCGAATTCGACAAGCTTGAAAGGTTCTTCAAGAAGTGCGTCGGCGCGCTTTCGGTATATGCGATGCCGGAGATCGAGCGGGTCAAGGACCGCCTCCCATCAATGAAGAACATTAAGTTCCCATACCGCTTCGTGCGTGAGGGACAGAGCGAATTCGTGCGCAGAGCGTACAAAATCATAGTACGGGGTGGGGTTTTATACGGTTCAGCGCCCACCGGCACGGGTAAAACCGTCTCGGCGCTCTTCCCTGCTATACGCGCGATGGGCGAGGGAAAGGGGCAAAAAACCTTCTATCTTACCCCGAAGGAAACGACGGCAAACGCTGCGATCGACTGCATAAATCTTTTGTGCGAGGGTGGCGCGATCATACGCGCCGTTAAGCTCACCGCGAAGGAAAAGGCGTGCAGCAACGGAGTTCGTTGCCGCGAGAATCGCGACAGTTGTCAGAACGCAAAATGCAACAAATTATCCGAGGCGGCGCTCGCGCTTTACGGCCTTGCGCTTCCGGTCATAACGGCGAAGGAGATCGACGCGGTTGCGCGGGAATACACCGTCTGTCCGTACGAGCTTTCGCTCACCTATTCCGAGCTATGCGACGTCGTTATCTGCGACTTTAACTATCTGTTTGATCCTCAGGTTTATATAAAGAGATTTTTCACCATTGGCGGCGATTATATATTCCTTATCGACGAGGCGCACAACCTCCCCGACAGGGCGCGCGAAATGTATTCTGCATCTCTTACCGAGGCAGAGATCCTTGAGCCGTCGGAATCGGAGCTTCTCGGTCCTTTTTCAGCGACGAAGGAGGCTTCGCGCAGCGCGGCGATCGCATTCCGTGAAATTCTATATAAATATATTAAAGAAGAGATCCGCCGCGATGAAGAAGAAGGCGAGATCGGCGCAACGCATCTAAAGGACGTGCCGTTTGAGCTTTACGATATATTCGACAAGCTTCTTATGATCGTTGAGGACGAGATATTCGACACCTTCTCGGCAAAGGACGATGAAAAGGCGGCGCGACTTAATCTGCTTCGCGGTTATTATTACAAAATCAAAAAATTCCGCACGGTTATGCAGAGGTTAAATTCCTCGTTTGAGACCTTTATTTTCTTAAAGGACGGCATAATTTCGGCAAAGCTTTACTGCATTGACACCGGCAAGGAAATTTCGGAGAGGCTTGACAAGGGCAGAGCGGCGGTATTCTTCTCCGCGACGCTCAAGCCGCTCTACTACTATAAATCGCTCCTCGGAGGAGACGGCACGACCGACTCGCTTGACGTTGATTCGCCGTTTGAGCGGGAGCAGCTTTCAGTCTCGATAATGGACAAGATCAGCACGCGCTTTAGAGAGCGCGAGGACACGCTTCTTTCGGTTTGCCGCGCGATTGCCGCGACGGTTTCGGCAAAAAGGGGCAACTATATGATCTTCTCCCCTTCGTTTGCTTACTCGGAGGCGCTTGCAAAGGCATTCGCCGCGAAGTATCCGAAAATCAAGATCCTCTCGCAAAAGAAGAACGCGACTCGCGCAGAGAAGGCAGAGTTCCTCGCGGAGTTTTCAAAGGAGTCGGATTCATACCTCATCGGCTTCTGCGTTATGGGTGGGATCTACGCCGAGGGAATCGACCTTGCAGGAGATAGCCTTATCGGCGCGGTCATAGTCGGAATCGGAATGCCGAGCCTCTCATACGAGCGCGAAGCGATTGCCGCGTACTACGATGAAAAATACGAGGAGGGCAAGCAATTTGCCTACGTTTACCCCGGTATGAACAGAGTGCTTCAGGCGGCGGGAAGAGTCATCAGGCGAGAGAGCGACAAGGGCGTTATCGTTCTTATCGACGATAGGTTTGACGACCCGATATACAAAAAAATTATGCCGAAGCTTTGGGGCGGTCTTAGGTTCATCAGCACGCCGAAGGAGCTTCGTGAGAGCCTTGATAAATTCTGGGCTGAGGGAGAAAAAACGGAATAAAAAACGGAGTCCTGCGACTCCGTTTTCTTATATTTACGCTATTCCGTGATGGTATAAATTCTTTGTTTAGTTATATTTTCGCTACCTGACGAGGATGTTTCGCCCCGTATCGTATATATCTATATATCGGTTGTTATATTCAAGAGCCGAGAGCCGCGCCGAGTGGGTGCGCTCGATAATAACGAGCCTTTCACTAATAGAAGAAAGCCGCCGCGGGAGCTTGATCTGCTCCGGCATTAGAGCTTTGAAATTAACCGAAAGAGTACCGGAGATCCCGCCGCGGGACAAGCTCTCCGCAATGGCGAGAGCCTCGCTCGCAATGCTCAGATAAAGCTTATCAAGCGGCTCAATGCCGGATCGCGGAAGCCTCAGCTTTAGGATGAGCCGCCCCTCACCCGAGGAAAAGACGCGCATCCTTTCAAAATAAAAAATATTCACCCCACACCTCGCAAAAAAGCTAATTAACTATATGCAAAGGGTGGGGTGAATTATTATTAATAGTTCTTTATAAGAGAGAGGGTGAGAGCGGTCGAATTCCTCGACGCGATGGGAAGGAAGGAAAGATAGTCCATCGTTGCGTCGCCGTCAGCCGAGTCGGAGATCGCTCTTATGACCGCGAAGGGAGTCGAGTTAACGAACGCGACCTGCGCGATCGACGCACCCTCCATTTCGCAAGCGATTGCAGAGAATTCGGAAACGATCCTCGCCTTATCCTCCTTTGCCGCGACGAACCTGTCGCCCGAGGCAATAGTGCCGACGAAGCTCTTAAGCGAAAGCTCGTCTGCCGACTTCTTCAATATTTCAACGGCGCGTGCGTCCGCATCAAAGTATATCTTATTGATTCCCGAGATAAGTCCCTTGGGGTCGCCGAGGGGGGAGGTATCCATATCGTGCTGGCAGAGCTTATCCGCTATAACGACGTCGGTCGTGGAGATCCCCTTGCCGAGCGCTCCGCCAACGCCGGAGTTAACTATAAGCGAGGGGGCGTATTTAACGATCATTGCCTCGGCGGCAATTGCCGCGAACACCTTTCCGACGCCACACCTTGCAACGGCAAGCCTCTTTCCGTAGAGCTCGCCGATGTGGAACTCTATCGAGCCTATTTTCTCGGTTATTTTATTTTCAAGCATCGATATGAGAGTTTTTACCTCTTCATCAAGCGCTCCGATTATTCCGATGTCAACTTTCATTTGCTTTTTCACTCATTTCGTATTGTATTTGAAATCGTTGTTTTTAGACTTTAATATATTGAGATAGCGTAAAGATTCGACACGGGCGGCATCTAACGAGAGATTTTCGTAGTTTCCGCACTCTTCCCTCTTTGCACCGGGCATCTCTCCCGTATGGTTTGCAATCTTCGAAAGAACGTCAAGAACGACCTCGAGGACCTTTTCGTCGGGGGTGCTTCTCACGAGAAGATAGAAGCCGGTCTGACATCCCATAGGTCCAAAATAGATAACGTTGCTTCCGATCTCACTGTTTCTCACGTAGGTTGCAAAAAGGTGCTCGACCGAGTGCATCGTGAGGTTGTCCATATAGTCGCCCATATTGGGGCGGCGGGTGCGCATATCGTAGGTGGTTATATCTCCGTCAACCCTTGAAATATAAATTCCCTCGTCTATAAAATCGTGATTTACAGAAAAGGAGGCTATGCGTGTTAAATTTTCCATACTTTTTCACCAATTTTAATATAGCCCCGCCTTTATTGACGGGGCTTGTTTTTTAGAACTTAAGTTTTTCGTTAATGTAGTTTTTAACCTCTGCAACGGGGATTCTAACCTGCTCCATAGTATCTCTGTCACGAACGGTTACGCAGCCGTCGTTCTCAGTCTCAAAGTCGTAGGTAATGCAGAAGGGAGTACCGATCTCGTCCTCGCGGCGGTATCTCTTACCGATAGAGCCGGTC
>JAZLEH010000270.1:0-10677 GCA_045615165.1 Eubacteriales bacterium
ATACCTTTTTCAGAGCTAAATTTGTCTTAGCTTTCTTTACTTTTTGAGTATTATTCTTTCAAAGTGTTATTAACGAGATTCCTCTGCACTTTTCAGTGCGTTCAGAAATTTCTTGTTGTTCAATTTTCAATGATCAAGTGCTGCCGTTTTCTGCGGTCAGCTTGTCTATTATACTACATCATTTCCTACTTGTCAAGTGGTTTTTTGAAATTTTTTTAAGTTTTTTTGAGTTTTTGAAATAAAGTAAAATTTTGGTATTATCCTAACGATTTTTTCTACATATTATATAATATAAGTCGAATCAGGGCGAATGATATGAATATATTTTTTCATTTAAAATATTGACAAAGGGATATTTGCTGTGATATACTCGTTACACATACGAGACCTCACACGCCGACAAATTCGGCAATACCACCGTGACGGTCTGAAGAAAGGACGGTAATGTATGACACTTTGGGATGAACTCTATTTCGAGGCAACCTTGCACGGACTCAAATCCGAGCTCAAAAAATTCGTAAACATACTTAAATCAGGCGAGCTTGACGACTTTTTCGAGGTAACCTCTGACTATATTATATATGACGACAACTTTGACGAGGTTGACGATAGCGAAGAAAGCGAAATAATTTTTACTAACGACGATTACGGTGTTGAGATCGATGAGTTTGACACCGACGAATTTCTTGAGGTGTTCTGCAAGGCCGCAAGGAATCTTGACGTATACGGAACTCTTTACGATGCAGACGACGGAGAGTTTCACTTTACAAGCGCTAAAGGCGATTCATACTACATCAATTCAAGAAAAGCCATACTCTTCAATGACGAGCTTGACGAGGTCGCTCGCGGCGAGGAGTCCGACGACTGATCAACGATATAAAAACGAACCACAGGCATTTACACCCCGACGGGGAGCGCTTGCGGTTCGTTTTTATTTTCCTATTTAATTATATTTATAGACGCCGTGTTTTTCCCGTTTTCAGATAGCGTATTACGACGAACAATAACACACTGCCGTGAGCGATAAACGACAAGAGCCACGAGAATGTGTAACAGAGGTACACATTATTTATCGTATGATTGACGGCATCAAGCGGGGGATAAATGAATTCGACCCAAATCATACGGAACACGAATACCGTCATGATCGAATTCATCATAGGAAGAACAGAGTATCCAAATGCCTGAAGAGCGCTTGAAAATACGTTTAAGCTTGCCGAAATCAGCGTAAACCGCGCAACGTACGCCATTCTCGATGCGCCGTAGGCAATCGCCTCCCCACCGTCGGGAAGATATAGCCTAAGCAGCTCGTGGCGAAGAGCGTAAGATCCGAAGCCGAGTATCAATCCAAGGCCTGCCGCCAATACCCAGCAGCAGATGATCGATTTCCATACGCGCCTTTTATTATCTGCGCCGATGTTCTGACCAACGAACGGAACGGTTGCCGCGATTACGCCACTGCTGACGCAGGAAACGAGCGTTTCAAGATTAGTTGCGGCGGCATTACCTGCAGTCGCTATCGAGCCGTAGGAATTTATCAGCGAGTGCATCTGAATGTTTGATAGCGAGAAGAGAGATGAATTGAACGCGCAAGGAAGTCCTATCTTCAATATAACTCCAAGCTCGGCAAAGGAGAAGGACAGATGCCTTATATCGAATCTGTAGCCGGTCTTCAAGCGCACGAGATGGATGAAGGTAAGAATCGCGCCAAGAACCTGAGACGCGGTAGTTGCAATCGCAACCGCAGCAGGCTTGGAATCGAGCAAGAAGCAGAATACGACGTTGAATATAACGTTTGCAATACCCGCTATTATTCCGTAATAAAGAGGAGATTTGCTGTCACCCGAGGTTCTTATAATTGCAGAAGCAAAGTTATAAACCATCATCGCCGGAACGCCGAGTGCGTATATCTTAAGATACAGAACCGCGCCGTCAAAGCAATCCTCAGGGCATCCGACTGCTTCAAGCAGAATGCCTGAAAAAGCAACGCATACTCCGGCAAGTATAATTCCGAAAACGAGCGAGAAAATAACCGCGGTATTAACTACCCTTTTAGCTCGCGATTCGTTACCGCTTCCGAAGCATCTTGCCAGCACTGCGTTAACGCCCGCCGATAATCCGACGAAGCTCGTGACGAGCAGGCTCACAACGGGGCTGACCGCTCCAACAGAGCCAACGGCGAGGTCGCCGCCCATATTTCCAACGACCATAAGGTCGGCGGTATTAAACAGTGATTGAAGCAACGAGGTCAGAATCAGCGGTATAGAAAACGTTACGACCGACTTAAAAAGCGGACCGCCGGTTATATCAACCTTTTTCTGCATCACCACGCCCCCTTTATAATATAAGATATCACTATGGCTATATTATGACACACATATATTAAAAAGTCAATCGGAAATTCGATTTTCTTGACTTTTTTTGCGATTTATGCTAAAATGAATTAACAAGGTAATACAAATCGACCAAAAGGAGAAAATCCAATGCAAAAAACAGGCATAAAATGGGGTTACATAATCCTCGGATTAATTTTCATAGCGATAGGCGCGTGCTTCATCGCGTTCAATAATTCGCTGAAATATCTCGCGATCGCAATCGGCGTTATTCTCGCCCTCTTCGGTGCGATATACGGCACCCTGACGATTGCAAACAAAAGCAGAAGCTCAAGCTTCGCTATAAAGATCGTCTTCTCGATCATCTGCCTTGCGGCAGGAATAACGACGGCAGTGTTCAACGAGGACACGGTGGATATTCTCGTCGCACTCTTCTCACTCCTCCTGATCGTTGACGGCTCGTTCAAATTAAATACCGCCGCTATGGCAAAAAGATACTCGGTTCGCGGCTGGTGGATAATGATGCTTATTTCCTTCCTTATTATATGCTCGGCGTTCGTCCTTGCAAGATACACCCCTGCGGATATCGCAAAAGCGACCCTCTTTCTCGGCGCGATAGTCGAGGTTGACGCGATCGCAAACATTGCCTCCGCCCTCTGGGTAACGAAATACGAGAGCGCGCAAAGAGCAAACATCTATTACGAGGCACACAAAAGCGAAGCCGAAGAGGCGTCACAGAACGAATAAAGAACTAAGCGGTTGCCGGACGGCAACCGCCTTTATTATCTGTTCCATTTAGTATAAAGTATCGAGGCTTTATCGTCGTCGCCGTACGCCTGATAATGCACGGTTACGAGCGTGCCGTCGTCAAGCTCAACGGTTGACGGATATCCGATATCGTAGGAGTCCGACGAGGAGAGTATATATTCCTCGCCAAAGGTAAAGCCGCCGTCCGTGCTGATCCTTGCGCGAGAGCCACGGGGTTCTTCGCGCCTTCCGTAAGAGAGAAGCAGATTTCCGTCACGAAGAAGAAGCAGATGGGGAGGCGTTCCGCATATTCCGGTCGGCTCGGGAACGGTCCAGGTTTTGCCCCCGTCATAAGAACGGGTCATATAAATGGTGAGTATTTTCTTTCCCGGCTCGAATATTTCAACTCTTATAGCTCCGACGAGAGTTCCGTCGGGAAGCTCCGCAAGGTGCGGCTCGTATACGAATCCGGGATGATTTTCGCCAAGCGGCGGTACGGTAGATACGTAGTGCCAGCTTTCGCCATAGTCAAAGCTTTCGTGAAGCTCGACCGAGTTTTCCCCGAGCTTTCGTCCGAAATAAAGAAGCCTCTTCGACGGAGTATATACGGGGCCGTGCGGAGCGCTGATCGGCACGCGAACGGGCTCTGACCAATTCATTCCGTAATTCCTTGAGGTCTTGACGTACGCCGCATCGCCGCACTCATCCTTCGGAAGCTTATCGTAAGTATCAAGGATGGCGAGGACCGCGCCCCTTGCCATTTCGTCGGAATCGCGCTCTATCATAGCGCGCCAATTTCCCGTCATATACGAATCGATGGAGTTATGGAAATAGGTGAGGATCATTCTTCCCTCTCCGAGATACGTAAGCCCTGCGTCGCGGTCGTCAAACCAGGTATCGTTAACGACCATTGGACAGCTCCAGCTTTCGCCGCCGTCACGGCTGACGAAAAATAAATTCTTTCCCATCGGGCATATATGCGCCGAGCGATATCCCGAGCAGGCCGCGTAAAGAACGCCCTCCTCATCGCGGACCACCGTCGGCCATCCCTGATATCTGAATGGCTGACCTACCGATCTATAAACTATTCCCTCTTTCATTCCTTTATCTCCATTCTTTGTCTTGCATAGATTTTACGAACGTTGACTAGTCCGCGCGTGCAGCATATAAGCGAATAAATACTGAATATCAGGTAGCAGCTTCTGTCGGGAGTATTAACCACCATAATAGAGTTCATGATCACCGTGATCACGCAACCGAACACCGACGCGTAGGTATACTCAACGAAGGCGAGAAGCATCAGGGTCGAAACGAGGAAGCCGCTGACAAGCGTATACGCGTCAAGCGGAGCGAGCGTCGCGCCGCTGATTATGTCAAATATAAGGCAGGGGATATAAGCCGCGACAACGGCGGCAAGGGTGATTATGCGCCATTTGTTGCTGAGATTTCTGAATCTCGTGGTCGCGCCGTCCTTCTTTCTGAACCAGAGGATAAAGGTTGCGATCTGGAACGGGAAGGATATCAGGATATCGCTTAACATCGAGGCGTAGAGACCGTAGCTGTAATCAACGAAGGCGTATATTATAGAGTTGATTCCGCCGATAAGCGGAGCTATAACGAGCGCCTTTGACTGAAAGAGCATTACGCTTAGCGATACGTATAACGGGATCATTCTAAAGAAATCCTGATCGAAAACGATTCCGGTGACGGTGATTCCTATTGCAGTTGCGAGAATGAGCAAATACATATATATGCTCTCCCCGCGAAAGAATTTTTTGATAGCGCTTATTTTCATAACGAAAACTACCTCATTTATTAAATATCAAATATATTCTATCCCATATCCTCCGAGAGTTCAAGGCATATAAAGGACAAGAAAGCAGAAATTATGTCCAAAAACAATATAAATTATTGACATTTAAGGACATTTGATGTAAAATCGAATCATAATAAACTAGGGGTGAAATTATGAAAAAGCAAAGATATCCCGACATAATAAGCGAGTATTCGGTAAGCATAAACGATCTTTCGTTATATCTGTTTATCCCGAAGAGCTTCAAGCTGCCAAGCTCGGTCGAGGAGGTAAAGCCGTTCTTACACACTCATTCATATATAGAGATATTCGTTTGCACCGACGAGAAATTTTCAATAGCAACAGACGACGGAATGATAACTCTTTTTGCAAACGATATAGCTCTCCTCCCCGCCGACGCCTCACACTCGGCGATCTCGGAAAGGAAAAACTTCATCACCCTCGGTATGATGGGTGCGCGCAACGATTCGAAATCGTCGCAAAAAACCTTTAACGAGTTTTCGGATATATTCAAGCTTACGAGCGCGAGAATATACAGAAATGCGCAGGACACGGCGGCAAGGCTTATAAAAATGCATAAATGCGAATATCCCGAGGAGTCGGCGCTCCCTGCAATACAGATGGCGTCACTTCTCGCAGATCTCTCCGCTCTTCCATACGAGGAATCGACCTCTCCGTCAGCAAAAAAACGCGACACGGATGGTGGGGATATAATGCGTTTTTTGATAATCGAGGAAATCATTAACAATGGCTACAGAGAGAGGATCGACCCCGACGAGGTTGCCGCAAGGCTCTATATAACCCGCCGCCACCTTGACAGGATCGTCCGCGAAAGATACGAAAAAACGCTTTGCGACCTTATTCTTGAAAACCGCGTAAGGCTTGCGCGCCAGCTCCTTTCGGAGAGCGACTTAAGTCTTGAGCTTATTGCGCAGAGATGCGGATTTTCGAGCGCATTGTCATTCAAGCACGGCTTTACGAAAATTATGAAGCTTACCCCGTCGGAATACAGGAAAGACCGCAAAAACGGCTGAGCATTGCGCTCAGCCGTTTTCTTTTATGAATACATATTGTTCTTTGCCATATATTCGTATATTCTCTCGCCGTGATTCTGCTCTTCCTTTTGTATGTGGTTAAGCGTGTCACGCAAAGTGGGGCTTGAGAACTCGAATATCGATATATCGTAGAGTCCCGATACGTGCTTTTCCATTGCTAAGGCGTCCTTGCAAAGGTATGCGTCGGACTGCTTTTCCGCCTCCGTGCATTGCGAGAGCGGACATTCGAGCTTCTCCGACACCGCGCTTGCAGGCGCTCCCATCGCGACCTCCTCGCCGGACATAATGCGGGATATTGTGGAAAGGTGATTCTGCTCCGTGCTTCTGATGCTTCCGAAGAGATTTTTGAGACACGGGTCGTGGGCTTCAGCCTCGTATCTCCCGTATTTTTCGATACAGAGCTGCTCCTGTGACTTAAGGTCGCAAAGTAGACCGTTTTCCTTTTGTGTAAGAGTCATTTTATTTCCTTTCTTTCCTATGGATTACGAGGATATTTTTTCACACGCGCCCCTTTTCTATACCTCAAAAAACATCTTTTTTATTAAATTTTTAAAATATCTTTATTTTTTGCTTAATATATGATATAATCTTATAATAGATAACTATACTCGAAAGGCATAATAGATGGCAAAAACAAAAAAATGTTGTGAAAGCGGAATAAAAGAGCGACTTGGCAAGGTCGGAGGTCAGGCGGTCCTTGAGGGCGTTATGATGAAGGCAGGCGAGCGCACCGTCACAACCTGCAGAAAAGAGGACGGCACGATCGTGGTTAACGATGGGCGCTTCGTTTCTGTCAGAAAAAAGCATAAAATACTTAACCTTCCCATTCTGAGAGGCGTTATAAATTTCGTTGAGATGATGATCCTGGGCGTCAAGACTCTTTCGATATCCGCCGAGGCACTCGACCTTGACACCGAGAAGGACAAGGCGAAAAAGGCGGCGGGAAAGAAAACCACCACCGATATCGTAATGATCATCGGTATGATACTCGGAGTTGCGCTTGCTCTCGTCCTCTTTATGTATCTGCCGGGACTTATTTCCGACCTTATTGAGAAGCTTTTCAACAAGGCGTGGGATTACGACATAAACGAAACGGCGAAGGCTGTTATTGAGGGCGTGTCGAAAATAGTGATATTCATAACCTATCTTCTCCTCGTTTCACTGATGTCGGATATCAAGCGCACATTTATGTATCACGGCGCTGAGCATAAGTCAATTGCCTGCTTTGAGGCGGGCGAGGAGCTCACACCCGAAAACGCAATGAAGCATAAGAGATTCCACCCCAGATGCGGAACGAGCTTTATGTTCGTTATGATCCTTATCGGAGTTGCGGTCGGAATACTCCTTAACAACCTCTTCCCCGACGCGCCGAGAATTCTTATCACGGCGATAAGGCTTCTCATTCTCCCCTTCGTCGTCGGAATAGGATATGAATTCATAATGTTCGCGGGAAAGCACGATAACTTCATAACCCGCGCGCTCTCAGCACCCGGTCTCTGGATGCAGAAGATAACGACCAAAGAGCCGACCGAGGATATGCTTGAAATAGCTATAATCTCGATCAAGTGCGCACTTCGCGACGATTTCCCCGAGTTTAACGCATTCTACGAGCTTAAGTCTTGGGAAAAGAAAGAAGAGACCGAAGCGGAATCGGACGAGGTAAGCGAGGATGTTGCATCCGAAGAAGAAACCCCCGATGCCGAAATTAAAGAAAATGAAGCTGAGTGAGGCAATTAGGCTTTTGCAGGATGCGGGCATTGACGATCCCGTATTTGATGCAAAGGAAATATTCAAAAGAGTCGGAGGACTCTCCCCCGCCGATCTTATTTCAAGAGACGCGTCAACCGATTCCGATGCCGTGATATCGGCTATTGAGAGACGAGCGAAAAGAGAGCCTCTGCAATATATCATCGGCGAGGTAGGATTTTACCGTGAGGTATACGAGGTGTCGGAAGCCTGTCTTATTCCGCGCTCCGACACGGAGATACTCGTCGACTACGCGGTAAAGAATATCCCGCGCGGGGCGAGATTTATCGACCTATGCACTGGAAGCGGATGCGTCGCCGTCTCAACACTTAAGAACACCGAAAGCACGACAGCAATTGCGCTCGACCTTTCAGAGGATGCGCTCGCCGTCGCAAGGAAAAACGCCGAGAAAAACGGCGTATCGGACAGGATCGGATTCATCAACGCGGATGTTTTAAGCTACGAAGCGGACGGAGAATTTTACGCGATCCTTTCAAATCCCCCCTACGTCACGAGCGCGGCTTATAAGAGCCTTGAGCCCGAGATATATTTCGAGCCGAGGATGGCGTTCGTCGGCGGAGAGGACGGACTTGATTTTTACAGAAGCATCACTCACGCATACAAGGACCGCTTAACCGAAGGCGGATTCATTGCGTACGAGATCGGCTTCGATCAGGGCGAAGCTCTGAAAGGCATAGCCGCGTCCGAAGGAATGAGCTGTGCTATAATAAAAGATTTTTCACAAAACGACAGAGTTGCCGTTCTGAAAAAATAGCAAATTCCGCATCACTCGCATAGGATGTGACGAGGTGATGCATATAAAAACTACGCGAAAAAGAGTCGCGCTTATCTACGGTGGCGAGGGATACGAGCATAATATATCCGTAATGAGCGCAGACAACCTTTACAAGCTTATCGATACCGAGCTTTACGAGGTCATAAAAGTAAAAATAGAGAGATCCGGCGAGTGGATCGTATACGACACGCGCAGAGGAAAAACGGTAATGGCGCAAGCCTTTCCCGTGCGGATCGGTAATCGATCGGGGCTTCTCTCAAACGGCAGAATAATTCCGATCGATTGCGCCATTCCATGCCTTCACGGTAATATGGGAGAGGACGGCGTTATACAGGGCGCGCTTACCGCCGCCGGAATAAAATTCGTCGGAGAGGACGTTTACGCCTCCTCGCTAACCGCAGACAAGGCGTTTACAAAGCTTGCGGCAGAGCATCTCGGAATACCTACCGCGAAATTCACTCTCCTTCCGGATGGTGCAAGCGAGGCTAAGGAAAAAGCCGAAGCGGAGATCGGATATCCGATGTTTATAAAGCCCGCAAGGCTCGGCTCGTCGCTTGGCGCGTCCCCCGTGTTGTCCGACGGTGATTTCGAGCGGGCTTATGAAAACGCGAGGCGATACGGCGATCGCATCATTGCAGAAGAGCTTGTACGATACGAATACGAGCTTGAGTGCGGATATTTTAACGGGAGCTTTTCCGCAGGAGGAAGGATCTTATCGGGCGGCGAGTTTTACGACTACGACGCAAAGTACGAAAAAGACACGAAAACCGAGGTCTCATCCGGTAAGGACGAATCAGCTGAGGGAGTCGCCGTCGAGTATTCAAAAAGACTTGCAAGGCTTATAGGAATACGAAATCTTTCACGCATCGACTTCTTCGTCACGAAGGACGGCGAGGTCATATTCAACGAAATAAACGCCTTCCCCGGTATGACGGCGACAAGCCTTTATCCGATCCTCACGGAGGATATGGGATATAAAAAGGGCGAATTTATAAACCTGCTCATCCAAAAAGCGCTTGGCGATGATCGGGATATTTGACAGCGGAGCGGGAGGAATTACCGTCGCAAGAGAATTAAGACGGCTCGCGCCCCTCTCCGACCTATGCTTTTTCGCAGACAGAAAAAACGCGCCCTACGGCACGAAGAGTGAAAAGGAGCTGATCCCCCTCGTCAAGCGGGACGCAGAGATCCTTTACGATATGGGCGCTGAAAGAATAATTATGGCGTGCTGCACGGCAAGCACGGTGCATGAGTCACTCCCGAATTGGCTGAAAGGAATCACCGTCCCGATAATCGAGCCGACTGCAAGAGCCGCCGCAAAGGCGACGAAAAACGGAAGAGTCGGCGTTATTGCGACCGAGGCAACGGTGAGATCGTCGGCATTCGGAAGAGCGCTTTTAAAGCACGACAGCGTTCGTGATATACTCGAGGTCCCCGCCCAGCCGCTCGTCGGAATGGTGGAGTCGGGTGTGGCGGACGGAAGCGTCAGCGATGGAGACAAGAGCATCCTTCGCGATATACTCGCGCCGTTCAAGCACGGCGAATACGACACGCTCATACTCGGATGCACGCATTTTCCGCACCTTTTCGGTGAGATATCGGAAATTCTCCCCGAGGTGAAGATAATCAGCTCATCCCGCGAGGGGGCGCTTGAGGTAGCAAAAGAACCGTTGAAAAAAGAAAACGGTAGGATAATATATACAGAATCGCCGAAAGGGCGAGAAAAAAGAAAGGAACTTGAAAAATGGGAAAATACAGAAGAGGCAGAATCAACGACGCGGTGGCAGAGGAGCTTGCAATAGCTCTCGGCAACGTTCGCGAGCCCAAGGTAATAAATAATTTCGTAAGCATAACGCGTGCAGAGGTTGCACCCGACCTTAAATACGCGAGCGTGTATTTCTCCTGCATCGGAGACACGAAGGAAGCGGCAGAGGGTCTTAAAAAATGCACGGGTATGCTCCGCCATCACCTTGCGACGACTCTTAACCTTCGCATAACTCCCGAGCTTAACTTCGTAAAGGACGGCTCGATAGAGCACGGCGCAAGGATCGCGAAGCTCCTTGACGAGGTTATGGGAGAGGAAGAGAAATGAGCGCCTTCAGCCTTATAAGCGCCGAGGCAGCCGCCGAAAAGCTCCTCTCGCTTACCTCACCCGATATAATAATACACGTTCGCCCGGACGGAGAC
>JAZLEH010000271.1:0-12948 GCA_045615165.1 Eubacteriales bacterium
CCTGAACCCACTTGCCCTCTTCGGGAATGGGAGCGGGACCGTGGTTAGGTCCTTTAGCAACTGTACACATGTTCTGAACCTCACGGCTCATTGCGTACTCGCAAGAAAATTCTTTGCTCATTTTTTATCTCCTTAAAATTATTTACTAAAATACTAAAAAGTAAGTAAATGGGGGAATTAACCGATAACCTTGCCGTAGATCTCGCCGAATGCGCAAGCAGCGTTTGCTTCATCGGTATCGATGTGCATTGCGGGAGCAAAGTTCTTGTTAACTCTTACAACAACGTCGCCGAAGATAGTGGTTCTGTCATTGCTCTTGATCTCAACGGAAACGATCTGCTTGTCGGTTACGCCCATTTCCTCAGCTGCATCGGGAGTGAGGTGGATGTGACGCTTAGCCGCGATTACGCCCTCGCTAAGCTCAAGCTCAGCACCGGTATCGGGGTTAACAAGCTTGCAAGCGCCGCTTCCTGCGATGTCACCGCTCTCACGAATGGGAGCAGAAACGCCGATGGAACGAGCGTCGGTGAGAGAGATCTCAACCTGGCTTGCGGGACGGGTAGGACCAAGAATGGATGCCTTGAGCTGACCCTTAGGGCCAACTACAACGAGCTTCTCAGCGCAAGCGAACTGGCCGGGCTGGGAAAGGTCCTTCTTGTTGGTAAGCTCATATCCCTTACCGAAGAGAATATCAACAGCTTCTCTCGAAAGGTGAATGTGCCTAGCAGATGTTTCAACTAAAACTTCTTTCATTTTGTGACTCCTTATATAATAATTTATTTAGTTCTATTAAACCATTACTTAGTATAACATAAAAAAAGCTTTATGTCAATGATAGAACGCTTTAAAAAATAAATTTTACGCCAAATATCGCACAAGTTTTTAAAAACATTCCACGGCACGGGCGGGGTGGTGGCGATTTTCCTTATTTCAGTATATAACCGAGCGATTCGTGAAATTTTTCGCCGCGAAGCACCGCCGCCTTTACCTTTCTTGCAAGGGTGGTGTTTGCTTCAAGCTCGTTTATATCCTCGCGCCTTGCATTCCAGTGGAATATGTACTTCAAAAGCGCGTCGGAGTCGTCATTTCTGACTGTTTTAAAGAGGTTTTTGAATGCCGCAATGTTTGACTCCTCGCCGACAAGGGGAATTATCGAGGGGTCAAGAAGCCAGGAGTGGCAGGTGTAGACGGAATATTCGTAGCTCGGGAAATATTTTGCGAAAAATTGCTCGGCAAGGATAAATGATTCCTTGCATCTTGCGATAGGCAACGGCTCGCCCTCGGGAATATGGACCTCAACAACAGGTGCATTTTCGAGAAGCTCTATTTCCTCAATACTAAATTCGGAATCAGCCATACAGAATTGAAGTCTGCCGAGTCGGAAGAGCTTGAATGAGAGGTGGCGATAGAGCCAAGCGGTTTCGGAAAGACCGAATTTTCCCGTGAGCTTACAGTGGGTATTTGTCCATATAACCAAATCCGAAAGGGTATCGAGCAAAATTTTTTCGGGAATGCCGAGTGCTTCGTACTTTTTTTCAAGTGCTTCGCAGAAATAAAGGTATGCAAGCGCGTTTTCCTCGGGCGTTTTTGTTTTGTAATCCCACGTTTCGATGCTTTCCGCCGAAATAGGGGTGTTTTCAATAAGAAGCTCAAATTCTTCGTTGTATCTATCGGGGAATGAGAGCTTGTTATACCACTTTCTGACTACGTTCTTTTTCATAATTTCTTCCTTTTGCGTACTCTGTGTATTATCCGAATGGGGTAAATTTGTCATCCTCTGTAAGCTCTAATGCGTCAATCATCGATTCAAAGCGCCATTTCGCATTTGTAAAGCCAGAGAGAGTGTGAGCATCCGAGCCGAGATAGAATTTGCATCCGCATTCCTTGGCGATACGGTAGGGGCGAAAATTATCCTTAGCGGCTATTTCCGACATTGACATATTAAGCTCGATTCCCATGCCTTTAGCCGCGGCGCGCGAGAAAAGCTCGCGGTATTCCGCATCGGTTATATGGTTGATTATATCAATATTCGAGCCGTCGCAGTTGGCGTTTATTAATTCGCAGGTAAAATGAGCAAGTCCGACCTTGTGAAAGGGAAGGTCCGTATCAAGCAGTCTGTGGTTGCGCTCCATATAAAGCGCGGCGCGGTCGGCAACCGTGATATTATCCTTTGGTACAGTCCAGCCGGGTGCGTGAAGGTGGCTTGTTGCTACGATAATAAATTCGAGCTTGTCGTAGAGCTTATCGGAGATGCCGACCCTGAATAAAAGGTCCATATCAACCTCACATCCGAGGTGCATTTTGCATTCACCGTCAATCGGAAAGGGAAGTATTTTTTCAATATAAGGGTATCCGAAGTTCTTAAACCAAGCGCCCTCGAGCGGCGCTATGTTTTCCGAATCCCAAAAATGGTCGGTGATAACGAGGTTCTTCATTCCGTGGCTTTTGCCGTATGCAAGAATGTTTTCGGAATTTTGCTCCGGCGGATGCTTTGCGCACGGGGTTAAGTAAGAATGTATATGATAATCGTGGTCAACCGTGTATTTCATTTTTGCGCCTTCTTTTCTTTATAATAGCCGCGGCTTTTTAACCATTATATCATAATGTTATGAGATTTGCAAGTTTTTTTGCCGTCTTGCTGATTAAATAAAAGTGGATTATTTGCCGCAAAAAAGGTATAAAAATCAGAGCGAAGATGCCCGTTTTGAGTATCTTCGCTCTTTTCTTCGGTCGCGATTGATTTGCAACCCGATATTCAGTTTAAATTAAACTCCCGAGTAAGCGGAGAATCCACCGTCAATGGGAAGGATTACACCGGTGATGAAGCTAGAAGCCGCATCGCAAAGGAAGAAGAAGAGACCGCCGAGAAGCTCTTCGGAATTACCGAAGCGGTTCATAGGAGTTCCGCGAAGGATCTTACCGGTTCTTGCGGTAGGAGTGCCGTCGGGATTGAAGAGGAGGGCTCTGTTCTGGTTGGAAACAAAGAATCCGGGAGCGATAGCGTTAACTCTGATTCCGGTATTAGCGAAATGAACTGCAAGCCACTGAGTGAAGTTAGATACCGCAGACTTTGCCGCACTGTACGCGGGGATCTTAGTAAGGGGGCGAAATGCGTTCATCGAGGAGATGTTGATAATGTTTCCGCTCTTGCCGCTCTTTGCCATATCGATAGCGAATACCTGAGTGGTAAGGAATGCCGCGGTAACGTTAAGGTCGAATACGAACTTAAATCCGTCGGGAGAAAGAGAGAAGAAGTCCTGCGCGTTGGGATCATCAAGAGTTGCGGGATCGAAATATTCGTTTACGGTGGTCGCTCTGCCGTTGTTTCCGCCTGCACCGTTGATAAGAATGTCGCAAACGCCGAATTCCTTATCGATAATTGCCTTTGCTTCTTCAAGGCTTGCTTTTTCAAGACAGTTGGTCTTTATAGCCATTGCAGCGCCGCCATTATCTCTGATCTCTTTTGCAACAGCCTCTGCCGCATCGAGATTGATATCGAGGAGCGCAACCTTAGCACCGCACTGAGCGATTGCCTTTGCGAAATCGGAGCAGAGAACTCCGCCCGCGCCGGTTATAACGGCACACTTGCCGGATAAATCAAGTTCAAAAGGAAGTTTCATTTTAAATTACCTCGCGATATATTAATTTTGTGTAAAAAGTTTGATTTAATACTTAAATCGTGGCAGATTAAATGAGAGTTCTTTCATCGTTGGACTCGTAAGCCGCAAGAAGAAGTCTCAAAGCCCACTGCGCGCTCTCAAGAGTGATGGGCATTTCAGTGCCGTTTTCGATTGCTTCATAGAACTTTCTGATAAGGGTGAGGTGGCCGTCGCCGTATACCTCTTTGCCAAGGAAGCTTGCGCCCTCTGTATCCTCAACGAGCTTGTCGTCAAGGTAGAGCTTGGAGTTTCTTATCTCAAGCATATGGTTGGTGGTCTTAACGAAGATCGATGTTCTTGAAGTGCCGCGGAATGCGTTAGTAGCGAAGAAGTTACCAACGAGACCGTTTTCAAATTCAACCATTCCTTCGCATGTGTCCTCAACCTCGATGATGCCCTTGTGCTTGTGATTAGCCTTGGTTGCGTAGAGCGCAACGGGCTTTCCGAGAAGACCGATGAGGTGGTCGATGGAGTGGATCGCCTGGTTGATCATTACGCCGCCGCCCTCGGTTGCGTATGCGCCGCGCCATCCGCTCTCGGTATAATACTCATTCGTTCTCTGCCAGAAGAGGGAAACGTATGCGCTGACGATTCCGTCTTCTTCTGCGATCTTCTTTGCGATCATATTCGCCTTGTTGAATCTCGTCTGGAAGGAAACTGCAACGCTTGCATTGCTCTTCTTTTCAGCTTCGAGGAGCGCCTTTATCTCTTCGCGGTTGATGCAGATCGGCTTTTCAAGGCAAACGTAAATATCCTTTTCAAGAGCGGCGATCGTCATAGGTGCGTGGAGGTAGTGGGGAGTACATACGTGAACAGCATCGAGCTTTTCGCTTTCAAGCATTTCATAATAATCGGTATAAATCTTTGAATCGAGTCCGAATTCAGCGCGTCTTGCTTCTGCCTTTTCGGGCTTGGTGTCGCAGAGGGCGACAACCTTTACGTTATCAAGCTTTGAAAGAGCGGTGAGATGGTTATAAGAGATAGTACCGCATCCTACGAGAGCAATGTTAAACTGTTTAGCCATAATAAATCTCCCAATATTAGTTCTGTGCTTCAACCTTAGCCTCGATTACGTTTGCGTGAGGCTTTGATACAGCAATTCTTTTCTTAAGCTCTTCATAGAAGAATTCATCGTCGAAGGGAATTTCAACTTCCTTATCAAGCCAGGTTGAAAGGAGCATTGCGTTTGCAAGCTGAACTCCGCAAATTCCGTCTTCAGCAGGAGCGTAAACCTCTTCAAGTCCGAGTATCGCGTTCGCAATGTTGTTGCAGATTCCGACGTGCTGGGGATTGGGTGCGTCGATTTCAATCTTAACGGTGGGCTTAACGGGGGGAGCTTTGAATCCTACGTCTGAAATGTAGCAATGCTCGCGCTCGTCGATTTCAAGCTCCTTATAGAAGAGGTTGAATACCTTTGCATCGGAATCATAGTCCATTATAAGAGTACCCTTAGTTCCGGTTACCTCGAATCTGTTAGTTCCGGGAGCGTCTGCGGTCGTAGTGATGAATACGCCGGTAGCGCCGTTGGGATATTCGCAGTAGCAGGTAACGTCGTCCTCAACCTCGATGTTGTGCCATTTGCCGAAGTGACAGAATGCGCGAACCTTGGTGGGCATCATACCAACGATCCATTGGAAGAGGTCGAGGTTATGAGGAGCCTGGTTATAAAGAACTCCGCCGCCTTCGCCTGCCCAAGTAGCTCTCCAGTCGCCGCTGTCGTAGTAATACTGGGTTCTGTACCAGTTGGTGATTATCCAGTTGGTTCTCTTGATCTCACCGATCTTACCGCCGAGGATCATTTCACGCATCTTCTTGAATACGGGGTTGGTTCTCTGGTTAAACATAATTCCAAGGATCTTGTCGCTCGACTCGTGTCTTTTAAGCATTTCCTTTACCTGAAGGGTGTAAACTCCGGCGGGCTTTTCAACAATGCAGTGAAGATCACAATCCATAGCGAGTATTGCAAGCTCGGGATGCTGATAGTGGGGAACGCAGATGATAACTACGTCGCACTTGCCGGACTTGTACATTTCCTCAGCGCTTTCAAAATAAGCAATCTTTCCGTAATTTTCCTCGTAAGCCTGAACCTTCTCTTTATTCGCTTCATTGAAAATGTCAAACTTCTTGGGATTGATATCGCAAATAGCGGTAACTACACCGTTATCGATCTTTCCGTCAAGGAAGTTTTTGAAGTGGCCGGTTCCCATGTTTCCGAAGCCGACTATACCAAATCTTACTTTATCCATTCGTTATTACCATTCCTTTCATATCCGCGCGCCATAAGAAGATTTTTAAGCGCGTTTACAGCGAAATCAAATGCTTCGCGGTTGTTTTTGAATTTATATTTGCCCTTAAGCTCGTGATCGTCGATATCCTTATAAGCATCAAAGATATGAAGATGCGGCTCGAGAGTAAGATATACTACTCCGTCAACCTTTTCGTTGACGATATCAAGGATCTCGCCGATCCTTCCTTCACCTTCGCCGGCGGGAACGATAGTCTGCGATTCAAATATAGCGTCCTTTATGTGCATATATTTGAAATTGATGAGAGTTGCATCGATACCTGCCATTACGTCGGCGTTATTCATTCGGTAGTTTGCGGGGTCGAAAATACCGCCAAGCTCGGGAATCTCGGTAAGAAGATCCTTAACCTCTTCGGGCATCTGACCGTAGATTCTCGACTCGTTTTCGTGGCAGAGGGTTATTCCGCGCGCGGACGCCTCTTTTACCATTTCCTTAAGGCGAGCCATAACCTCGTCTCTGTTCTTCCCAAGATCCTCCTGAGAGGTGAAGAAGCTGAACATTCTCATATACTTGGTATCAAGAAGCTCGCATGCCTTGATCATCTTTTGGGTAAGATCAAGGTGAGGAGCAAAGTCAGCGTTGATATCGAATTTTCCGATAGGAGAGCCGAGAGAGTTGACCTTGATTCCGTTTTCATCGAGCTTCTTTTTAACTGCGATGAATTCCTCCTCGGTAAGATCCTGAACGCCCTTACCGTCGATCTTTCTGGGCTCTATGTAATCTATGCCGTTTTCCTTAAGAGCAATTATCTGCTCGTCAAGAATAGGGCTTGCTTCGTCTGCAAATGCAGAAAGTACAAATCTTGCCATTTAATCACCTCATATATGAACGATCTTGTCAAGATGATCGTAGCTGGACTTCATCTGAACGAATACGTCGCCAAGCTGGGGAGCGTTGTCCTGCTCAACCTGGATATTAACGATGCCGTATTCCTTGCAGAGCTTAGCGAGAGGAGCGAAATCAATTACGCCCTCGCCGCAGGGGCAGATAGGACCGTTGGGAGCTTCCTTCATATCCTTGAAGTGTACATTAGTAACTCTTCCTGACTTTGCGATACGCTCAAGGGTTGCGAGGGGATCGTAACCGCCGAACTTGATCCAATAAACGTCGGGAAGGAAATCTGCTTCGGGGAATTCCTCGAAGAGGAGCTCGAAGAGGTTAGAGCCGCCCTTATCCTCAAACTCAAACGCGTGGTTGTGGTATGAGAAGCGAAGACCTGCGTCGATAATCTTTTTAACGGGTTCTTTCATATTCTTTATAAATTCGCGGCAAGCCTCAAGAGACGCTCTGTATTCGGTGGGCATTCCTCCAAGACCTATGGTGTTGCATCCGATAGTCTTATGATATGCGATAAGATTTTCGGTGTCGTTTACGATAAGGTCGTAGGGCTTGTGAGTTGCAGTGATGGGAAGGCCAAGCTCATCGGAATAAGCCTTAAGTCTTTCTGCCTCAATATCGCAAACGCCGGAGATCTGGATTATATCGTATCCGATTTCCTTGATTTTGCGCATAGAAGCATAAAGCGCCTCAGGGGTTTGACATTCGGTTCTGATTGAATAAAATTGTGCACCAAGATTCATAATGGTACTCCTTTATTTAAGTTTGTTAATTCAATTTTAGCATAGGTTTTGAGCTAATTCAATATGTTTATTAAATTTTTTTATTGTATAGATTGTAAAAACTATTGCAAAAATTGCTCAATTATGATAGAATATTGATAAATAGTTTATCGCATTGAAAACGGAGCACCTGATATGAACAAAGCAGTGAGACCAAAGAGGGTAGTCGGCGACGTATATCTTAGATATACGAACTCAACGATACCGTCAAATAACATAGGCGACCGTCATTGCCACGACGGATATGAAATATTATACGTCATCGAGGGTGGCGGTAAATACGTAATAGAGGGAGCGGAATATCCTATTAGACCCCGCACCCTGCTTTTTGCGCCGCCATTTTCCTATCATTCACTTTTGCTTGAGCCGGAAACGCAATATGAGAGATACGTTTTGCAGTTTTTTGCAAGCGATCTTGTTCCTGCGGTACAAGAAGCCTTGACCTCGCTCAATAAGAGTCTTGAGGGGGTAGGATGCTATTATGCGGCTGATGCGTTATCCCCGTCAATTTTTTCAATATTCGAGAGATTTGAGTACGCAGAAAGTCTGCCTGAGAAAGAGGGAAAGGAATTTAAAAAATTGCTTGCCTCCGAGCTCGTTCTTTTGCTTTCGGTTGCAACGAGGGAAAGCATTCCCCGCGACGAGGGGGAGCTTGGTGCAAGAGTAATCAAGTACCTTAACGAGCATATAGATAAAAACGTAAGCCTTGACAGGCTTGCGAAGAGATTTTTCGTTAGCAAATACTATCTTTGCCGTGCATTCAAAAAGCACAACGGAATATCTGTTCACGGATACATAAATCACAAAAGAGTTATGTATGCAAAACAGCTTATTGAATCGGGCGAGACGGCGTCCGCCGCCGCGTATAGAGTAGGATTCGGAGATTATTCCGCTTTCTACCGCGCGTACGTGAAGCTGATCGGTAAAGCACCTACCTCACAGGAGTGATGAGATGTATAAGTTTCTTGATAAAATAGAGTCGCCGAGCGACCTTAAAAAAATGAATAAAAACGATATCCCCGTGCTTTGCTCGGAGATACGCGATTTCCTCGTCAAAAACGTTGAGCGGCAGGGTGGGCATCTTGCCTCTAATCTCGGAGTTACGGAGCTTACGGTCGCGCTTCACAGAGTTTTTGATTCGCCAAATGATAAGATTGTTTTTGACGTAGGTCATCAGTCGTACGTTCATAAGATTTTAACCGGAAGAAAAGCGGCGTTTTCAACGCTTAGAGAAGCGGGCGGACTTTCCGGATTCACCTCGATGAAAGAAAGCGAGCACGACGCATTTGGAGCGGGGCATAGCACTACCTCGATATCTGCGGCGCTTGGATTCGCTGAGGCTGAAAAGCTGAATAAAAGCGGGGCTTACAGCGTTGCTGTGATCGGTGACGGCGCTTATACGGGCGGAATGGCACACGAGGCGCTCAATAATTGCAATCCCGACCTTAAGATGATCATTATTCTTAATGAAAACGGTATGTCGATTTCGCTTAACAAGGGCACGTTCGCTTCTTATCTTACAAAGGTGAGAACCTCAAAGCGTTATCGCGGATTCAAAAGCGGAACTAAATCATTCCTATCGCATATTCCGCTTCTCGGAAAGCCTACTGCAAGAGCTTTGAATTACTTGAAAAACAAGATTAAAAATCTCTTCCTGTCTCCCAACTATTTTGAGGACCTCGGACTTTACTATATCGGTCCGATAGACGGAAACGATTATAAAGCCGTTGAAAGAGCGCTTCTATTAGCTAAGGAGACAGAGCGTTGCGTCGTAGTACACGTTAAAACGGTTAAAGGAAAGGGATATCTTCCTGCGGAAAACGATCCCGGAGAATTTCACAGTCTTAAATGCGGGAAGAATAGTGACGATAGCTTCCACGGTGAATTTGCAAAGGAGCTTATTAGCCTTGCAGGCAAAGATGAAAAGATCGTTGCCGTCACTGCCGCAATGGGCGTTGGCACGGGGCTCAATGCATTCGGTGACACATATCCGGAAAGATATTATGATGTAGGAATTGCCGAGGAACACGCGCTGACGTTCTCGGCAGGACTTGCCGCCGGCGGATATAAGCCGTTCGTGGCAATCTACTCAACGTTTCTTCAAAGGGGATACGACAATATAATTCACGATATCTGCTTGCAGAATCTTCCCGTTAGAATTATGATCGACAGAGCAAGTCTTGCAAAGTCGGACGGTGCGACTCATCACGGCATTTTCGACGTGGCGTTTCTATCACATATTCCGAATATTACGATTCTTGCACCGATAACCTACGGCTCACTTAAGGCGGCAATGCAAGAAGCGGTTGATGCGACATCTCCGATAGCAATTCGATATCCGAACGCGGCAGAGAGTGAGACTGTCACGGATGCATTCTATAAGGACGAAAATTACAATGCATTCGGGGCGAAGAAAAACTATGACGGAAAGCCTGAATATCTCTTTATCACCTATGGTAAAATCACAAAAGAGGTACTAAATGCGGATGATGAACTGAGAAAGCTCGGTTATAAATCGGGGGTTATACTTCTTGAAAGGCTTAAGCCGTATGATAAAATTGCAAGAGAGATCGCGGAGGATGCACTTTCTGCAAAATCGGTACTCTTCGTTGAAGAGGGAATACGCAACGGCGGCGCGGGAATGCTTTTTCTCAATGAATTTATTTCGATTGACGCATCCATTGCAAGCAAGTATAAAATCGCGGCAATAGAGGATAATTTTGCCTCGCCCGATAGAAAATGCGAGCTTTACGAGTATCTTGGATTGTCGGCGGGACAACTTCGGAAAAAAATATTGGACTTACCACTTGAAAAATAACGCGCGAAGAGATATAATATATAAGTATGAATATCAATATTAATGAAATCGGAATTGAAAAATATATTTTATCGGTCAAGGAAGTTTTAGGCGGAGGCAAACTCGTTTATGTTGCGACATTCGGATGCCAACAGAATGAGGCGGATAGTGAGAAGATTCGCGGAATGGCAACTCTTATGGGATATTCGGTCACGGATAATTCGGAGTGTGCCGACCTCATCGTCGTTAATACCTGTGCGATAAGACAGCACGCAGAGGAAAAAGCCCTCTCGATGCTTGGAAGATTCAAGGCACAGAAGAGAAAAAATCCCGACCTTATTATTGCAGTCGTGGGGTGTATGGCGGCGGAAAAGCATATTGCCGAAATGCTTAAGAAGGATTTTCACTATATCTCCTTTACGCTTGAGCCGAGTATGATATATAAATTCCCCGAGCTATTATATAAAGCTATAATCGATAAAAAGCGATGCTTCGTTTTTGATTCGGACGAGGGGCATATAGCCGAGGGAATACCGCAGGTGCGCCAGTCGCGCCACCGCGCATGGGTTTCAATAATGTACGGATGTAATAACTTTTGCTCGTATTGCATTGTTCCGTACGTTAGAGGAAGAGAAAGAAGCAGGGCTTCTGCAGATATACTCGATGAGTGCAGAAGACTTGTCAATGACGGCTATCGTGAGATAACGCTTCTCGGTCAGAACGTGAACTCATATAAATCGGATATGGATTTTGCCGACCTTCTTGAATCGGTTGCTAAGATAGACGGAGACTTTATCATAAGGTTTATGACGAGTCACCCGAAGGACGTTTCGGATAAGCTCGTTTGTGTTATGGGAAAGTACGCTGGCAAGATCGCGCCTTATTTCCATCTCCCTCTCCAATCGGGAAGCGACTCTGTTTTAAAGGCGATGAACAGAACTTATAATTCGGAAAAATTCATTTCGATTGCAAAAAAGCTTCGCGCGGCAGTGCCCGATATTGCGCTTTCAAGTGACGTTATCGTCGGATTTCCCGGAGAGAGTGAGGATGATTTCCAAAAAACGCTTGACGTTCTTTCCGAGGTTAGATTCGATATGGTTTATTCGTTTATTTATTCGGTTCGCGAGGGAACGCGCGCCGCAAAGATGGACGATCATATCCCGCAGGAAATCAAGAGCGAGCGAATGGATCGTCTGCTTGAGCTCCAATGCGATATATCGCTTGAAAAGAATCTACCGTACGTCGATACGGTACAACGCGTTCTCGTTGATTCCGCTGATAAACGCGGAGCGAAAAACACCTATTCGGCGAGAACTATGACCAATAAGCTTGTTCATTTCGAATCGGATAAGGACAGAATAGGTGAGTTTATAAACGTTAAAATTAACCGCGCGGGTGCATTCGACCTGTTCGGTGATGAAATATGAAAGGAAAACTAAAATGACTAAAATTATTGAACTTGCACACAAGCTTGGAGAAGAGATCGCAAAGAGCGAGGAAATAAAGAATCTCAACGAGACCAAGAACGTTTTTGATGCAAACGAAGAGCTTCAGAATAAAATGAGAGAGTACGAGACTGACAGAATCCTTCTCGGCCAGGAATTTTCAAAGGAAAACGGCGAGGCTGATGAAAAGGCTATCGCTGACCTTAAGGCAAGAATCGAGGAGCTTACTAAGGAGATCTCCACCGCTCCCGAGTATATTGCATTCGCAACGGCACAGAAGGCAATGAACGACCTTATGGCAGAAGTAAACGCAGAGATCAAGTTCTGCATTACCGGTGAGCGCCCTTCTACCTGCACTCACGATTGCTCAACCTGCGGCGGTTGCTCACACTAATTAAGAAATCATCCAAATTCTATTCGAAGGGAGCGTCTCATGGCAGAGGTCATTGAAAGGCGAAACGAATTAAAGACCGTTACTCCGATGATGAAGCAGTATCTTGAGGTCAAGGAGGAGTATGACGGTTATATATTAATGTATAGACTCGGCGACTTTTACGAGTGCTTTTACGAGGATGCTATAATTGCCTCCAAGGAGCTTGAGCTTACCTTAACTGCGAGAGATTGCGGTGACGGAAAGCGCGCGGCTATGTGCGGCGTTCCTTTCCACAAGGCAGACGTCTACGTTGGAAAGCTCGTTGAAAAGGGCTATAAGGTCGCAATATGCGAGCAGACGGAAGACCCGAAGTCTGCAGTTGGACTTGTAAAGCGCGAGGTCGTGAGAGTCGTTACCCCCGGAACTATAACAGACGGATCGTTGCTTGCCGAGGGAAAGAATAACTTCCTTCTCTCCGTTTGCTACGGTCAGAGCGGAGTTGCGCTCGGCTTTGCCGATATATCGACGGGTGAGATATCCTCAACCTTCGTTCAAGGGGAAGAGCAGCTCACGAGAATAGAAAATGAAATTGCGGCGTATCAGCCCTCCGAGGCTATAATAAACGTTGCGGGCGAGGTATGCTCCGAGCTTATCGCTTTTCTTAAGGACAGATTCTCTGCGCTCGTTTCAGACGGTCAGAAGAGACTGTTTGAATATGATAAGACAAGAGAATCGGTGAGAAAGGCGTT
>JAZLEH010000272.1:0-3637 GCA_045615165.1 Eubacteriales bacterium
TTTGACAGAACCGCATCGCGAACCGAAAAAGTCATATCCTCGGACATAGCACCTCCTTGTAAACACAGTTATACGGATATATTGTAGCATAAAATTATGAAAATTACAATATATATTTTAAAATTATATTGATTTCGTTAACGGTGAGAATGAATATGCGACAATCAGCGTTTTACTTTGACTGACAATTAACCAAAAAAGAAAAACGTATTATTTTATCAACTCATCAAAAAAATAGGAAAAACGTATTGATTTTTCCGAAAGTATATGCTATAATATAGGACGTTGACAAGATCAACACACCATGCCGGTATGGTGGAATTGGCAGACGCGTCGGACTCAAAATCCGAAGGTAGCAATACCGTGTCGGTTCGACCCCGACTACCGGCACCAAGAAAAGAGCGTGAGATTTCACGCTCTTTTTTCATACAAAAAAATGCGGAGAAATAAGACTTTCTCCGCATTTTTTATTTCTTGTCGGCAGATATTTTTTAGCCGCTCTGCCACGTTTTAAACCATCGATTTGATGTATTTCATCAAATCATCAAGACTTCCGTTAGGATAAACGGATATGTCCTCGCCCTTTAAATTTATAAGGCAATCGGTGAGAAGAAACACCTTCATTCCGAGCTTTTCGGCGACCATATCGTCGCTTACGTCGTTGCCGACCATAAGGGCTTCTTCGGGCTTTATTCCTATCCTTGCAAGTATTTCCTCGTAATACTCAAGGCTGGGCTTGCAGAATCTTGAATTCTCGTAGGTCGTGTAAAGCTCGAAGTCCGAAAGATCGATTCCCGCCCATTTACTCCTCTTCTCCGTCGCAATGGAGGGGAAAACGGGATTCGTCGCAAGAACGAGGCGAAGACCCATTTCCTTAAGGATTTTCACAACCCTTGCGGAGTCCTCGTTATATCCGCAAACGCTCTTAACGTTATCAAATTCTTCCCTGTAGAATGCGTCAAAATGAGGCTCGTGGCGTCTTACGTCTGCCCCGAATATTTCTGCAAACTTATTCCAGAAAACAGTCTCGTTAGTATTCTGTCCGTCGTTTTTCACCATTGCGTTCGAGCCGACGAGTATCGCATTCACGAGTGCCTTCGGCTCTAATCCGAGAGGCGCTACCCTTTTCGCAAGCGAATGTAAATAGGTTTTCAAAAACAGATCCTGATCCATCGGAAGAAGCGTTCCGTCAAGATCAAATAATACGGCCTTGATACTCATATATTATTCCGCCACTAAAATATAAGGATAGATTTCCTGACCGCCGTCAATGAAGTATGCCTCGGCAGAGGAATGATTTGCACTGAGGAAGGATTCAAGCGCTTCCTTCTCTCCCGCTTCGAGATCCGCTCCGCAGAATATCGTGAGCATAAACTTATCGGGAAGGTTAAGAAGGTGTGACGCAAGCTTTTCAACCGCGTCGGAGCGCTTTGCCTCTGAAAGGATGATCTCCTTATCAATTATACCAATGGTATCGCCGTTGTTGATATGAACACCGTTAAGATCAGCATCTCTTATCGAGGGAGAGATATAACCCGCGGTAACGCGCTTCATAGCCTCGGTCATTTCCGAAACGACCGCGTCAACGTCCTCGCATTCAAAATTCAAGGATGAGAGTGCTACGTAACCCGTTCCGATATTCTTTGACGGGATAACGTGTATCTTTGCTTTTTCATAAAGCTCTGCCGCCTGCTGAGCCGCCATAAATATATTTCCGTTATTCGGGAAAACTATAATATTCTCGGCGTTGATTCCTTCGAACGCCTCGATAAAGTCCTGAGTTGAGGGGTTATGAGTCTGACCGCCTGCGATAGTCGCGTCAGCGCCGAGATCACGGAAGAGATTCTCTATTCCCTCACCGTTACAAACCGCAACCACTCCGTAAAGCTTCTTTGGCTCGCTTGATACGGGGGCTTCAGCCTCGACTGCTTGCTCATCCTTATTCTCAGAATGCTGAACCGACATATTTTCAATTTTGATAGTAAGGAATTCACCGTACTGTCTCGCATATTCGAGAACCTTTTCGGGAGTCAAGGTATGTACGTGAACCTTAACGATGCTATCGGTCTTGAACGCTACGACGGAATCACCGATCGAAGCAAGGAAATCCTTAAGAGGCTCAACGTCAAACGCGTTGATATCGGTCTTTGAATTCTGAAGCTGGAGGAGGAATTCGGTGCAATATCCGTAGGTCATAACGCTGTCAGGACCGAATCCCGAGGACGTTACCGACTTCTTCGAAGCAAATTCATATTCCTTGCCGTCACCGCACTCGGTAAGCTCCTTATTGTTTAATACGCGGTTAAATCCGTCGATTATATGATAAAGACCTGCCGCGCCGCTATCAACGACGCCCGCATCCTTAAGAACGGTGAGTATCTCGGGAGTGCGCTCAAGCGAGCGGTTCATTTCGTCCGAAAGGTCGGAGAAAAGGGTTTTGATCGTGCTCTTGGGGGTAATTCTTGCAACGGCGAAGTCAACGGCCTCTCTCGCAACGGTAAGAATAGTTCCCTCTGTGGGAGTCATTACCGATGAATACGCCTGCTTAACACCAAGCTCAAGAGCCTTACCGAGAATTGCGGGATTTGCCTTTTCCGATTCCTCAAGCCCCTTTGCCATTCCTGCAAAGAACTGTGAAAGGATAACGCCGGAATTACCTCTCGCGCCGAGAAGCATACCGTGAGAGAAGGATTTCATTACCTCACCGATGTCATCGGAATCAACCGTCTCCATCTCGGAAATACCACTCTCGATGGTCATTCTCATATTATCGCCCGTATCTCCGTCAGGTACGGGAAAAACGTTAAGCTTATTTACCTCTTCGGCATTGGAGCTTAATTCCTTCGCACCGCCAAACGCCATCTTCTTAAGGAGAAGACCGCTGAGATACTTTATGTTACCGATTCCGCTCTTTTTCTTCGGGGAATCGCTTTTTTTAGTGGTTTTTGCAGCCTTTTTTGCTTTAACACTGCTCTTTTTTGCCTTTGCGCTGCTCTTTTTTGCCTTGGGAGCTTTCTTCTTTACGCTCTTTTCTGCAGCTTCGATTTTCTTTTCGCTCATGTTATCCTCCGCCGATCGTTATCTGACATTACCAATGAAGAAGAGCGCTATAGTTCCGGGGCCGGAATGCGCGCCAATGACCGGTCCGACGTTCGTTATGATATCAACGGTTACGCCGTACTTAGACTTAAGTATATTAACAAGCTCCTGAACGTCGCTCATACAATCCGCATGGGAAATATAAACCTTTCCGTTTTCCTTATCGATAGCGGTCTCACCAAGCTTATCGGCAAGAGCTGCGATAGCGCTCTTTCTTCCGCGGACCTTCATAACGTTAACGAGGTGGCCCTCGCTATCAACGTGCAAAACGGGCTTGATTCCGATCATATTTCCGAAGAATGCAGCCGCAGAGCTGATCCTTCCGCCTCTTTTAAGATATACGAGGTCGTCAACGGTGAACCAATGGCAAACGTTCTGAATAATGCTTCTTGCATATTCAGCCGCTTCTTCAATAGAAGCTCCCTCGTTTTTCTTGTCAACCACGAGTCGAACGAGAAGACCCTCGCCCGCAGACGCCGCAAGGCTGTCAACGACGATTATCTTCGAATCAACGTATATTAAGTCGGAGGCCAAGCGG
>JAZLEH010000273.1:0-9452 GCA_045615165.1 Eubacteriales bacterium
TATTATAATATAAATATATATGAATGTCAACTCGTTGTGTTAAGTGAAATGCAAATTTGTCAATGTGTACAAAAAGGCGAATATGACTTATTCACTTTCAACAAAACAAGCCGTGATCGTAATCCGACCACGGCTTAATTATTCTGTTTTGTTATGCTTCCGTGCTATTTGCAAGCTTGTTTTTGATCTTGCATACCGCAAAATGAACTCCGAGCAGGAGTATAAGCAGGAATATATATCTGAACACCATATATACGATCTCGCTCGTAACGTACGTTTCGATATACTCGGTTATATAAACGACCGTGTCGTATATTTCTATCGCGAGCTTGTAAACGAACATCGCCGCCGTCGACGCGAAGATTGCGAAGTTTAAAGGAATAGAGAGGTCGAACGCGGGATTCGATGAAATTTTTCCGAGCGTATGCTTTTTCGTGCGCATTCTCGATGCAAATATCATAACGAACGCAAGCGCCACGATCTTAACGTAAGCCACGACGAGCGCAAACGCCGCCTGTATCGACGAGTAGAGAAGCACATCGGTGATAACCATCTGCTCGTAAGCGTAAGCAAATGCGTGATAAGGGAATACGTACGCAAGCGTCGTGACAGAGGGGACGATCGCCCGTATGAGAGCGCCGCCGACTCCGAGCTTGGAATAAGCTATATAAACGGTGAAAGCCGCAAATACCGGAAGCGCGAAATCCACCACCTCAACGAGGTAATAGTACGCGTATGCGGTAACCTCGTGCGGAAGGGTAAACGCGGCGATATAAAATGCCAAAAAGCATAAGATCTCAGCGATAAGAAAATATATCGCGCTCTTTTTGAAAAATCTCTTTTCTATGTCGTTCATCTTAATTTTTCTCCGTATTGATGAAGTTATTTTATCATAAATGTGTTAAGTTTTCAAGTGCCGGAGAGGGAAAAAGAGCTTTTTTATGCCTGAAATTTGATTTTAAATGTGAATTTTTTGTAAACAATTAATAAATTTCAAATAAACTCTTGATATTTAATTTCGCGTGTGCTATTATAATAAGGCTGCGCAAAAACGCAGTAAATATTATATCTCACATAGCGAGTAGGTTTGTTGCCGGTGCTTTTTATAAAGTTGCAATATTATGTCGCTATGGCGGAAAAACCAAGGAGGAACATAGAAATGTTCGAAATTTCAATCAAGCAGTTGCTTGAAGCAGGCGTTCACTTCGGTCACCCGACTAAGAAGTGGAATCCGAAGATGGCTGAGTACATCTTCACCCAGAGAAACGGTATTCACATCGTTGACCTTCAGAAGACCGTTAAGAAGTTTGAGGAGGCTTTCAACTACGTTGCAGAGCTTGCTGCTGAGGGCGGCACTATCCTCTTCGTAGGTACTAAGAAGCAGGCTGCCGACACCATTAAGGAAGAGGCTCAGAAGTGCGGAATGTACTACGTTAACGTTCGTTGGCCCGGCGGTATGCTTACCAACTTCAACACCATCCGTAAGTCCATCAAGCGTCTTAAGGACCTTGAGAAGAAGCAGGCTGACGGAACCTTCGATCTCCTTCCTAAGAAGGAAGTTGCAAAGCTTCAGAAGGAAATGGCTGATCTTGAGAAGGCATACGGCGGTATCAAGGATATGGAGAGACTTCCCTCTGCTATATTCGTAGTTGATACTCGCAAGGAGCACATCGCTGTTCTTGAGGCTAAGAAGCTTGGCATTCCCGTAGTTGCAATCGTTGACACTAACTGTGATCCCGATGATGCAGACTACATTATCCCCGGTAACGATGACGCTATCCGCGCTATCAAGCTTATCGCAGGCGCTCTCGCTGACGCTGTAATCGCAGCTCACGGCGGTGCTACTGAGGAAGTTGCTGCTGAAGAGGCTTCCGAAGAGGCAGTTGAGGCAGTTTCTGAAGAGACTGTTTCCGAGTAATTTTTAAAAGGAGATTTGAAAAATGGCATTTACAGCTAAGGACGTAGCCGAGCTCAGAAAGCAGACCGGCTGCGGTATGATGGACTGCAAGAATGCACTCAAGGACGCTGACGGCGACTTCGAGGCAGCAGTTAAGATCCTTCGTGAGAAGGGTATGGCAGCAGTAGCAAAGAAGGCGGACAGAATTGCCGCTGAAGGTATCGTTGACATCATGACCATCGGTTCTACCACCGCTATCATCGAGGTTAACTCCGAGACCGACTTCGTTGCAAAGAACGCTATTTTCCAGGCATTCGTTAAGGATGTTCTTAAGACTATCATAGTTAACAAGCCCGAGAGTGTTGAGGCTCTTATGTCTTGCAAGTTCGAGGGTGAGGGCGCAGCTACCGTTGAGGGTGCTGTTGCTGAGAAGACCGGTACTATCGGTGAGAAGCTTTCTATCCGCCGCTTCACTATCGTTGAGGGCGCAGTTTCCACTTACATCCACGGTCTCGGCGCTACCGGCGTTATCGTTTCCTTCGATACCGACGTAGCTGATAAGGCTGAGTTCGCTGAGTGCGCAAAGAACGTTGCACTCCAGACCGCCGCTATGGCAGTTCGTTTCCTTGATAAGGACGCTGTTCCTGCAGACGTTCTTGCAGAGGAGAAGGCAATTCTCATCGCTCAGATGCAGCAGGATCCCAAGATGGCTAACAAGCCTCAGCAGGTTCTTGAGAAGATCGTTGAAGGTAAGCTCGGTAAGTTCTATGAGAACAACTGTCTCCTTCACCAGCTCTACGTAAAGGACGATTCCATGACCGTTGCTAAGTACGTTGATAGCGTTGCAAAGGCTATCGGCGGTTCTATCAAGGTTACCGGCTACGTTCGTTACGACAAGGGCGAGGGTCTTGAAAAGAGAGAAGAGGATTTCGCAGCAGAGATCCAGAAGATGGTTCAGGGTTAATTCCCGATCCGATAAAAGCGGACGAGCAATCGTCCGCTTTTTGTTTTTCTCTATATAAATTATAAAGGCAGAGATGAAACTCTGCCTTTTCTTATAATATAAATTCGCTTACCGTCTTTCTCTCAAACATCGAAACGATCTCCATATACGGGTTCTTTCCTTCGTATATAACGTTATATACCGCCATCGTAATGGGGAGATCAACTCCGTATTTCTCGCCGAGGAGCTTCATCGCCTTTGCGGTGTAAACTCCTTCCGCAAGCTTTTCAAACGCCTGACCCTTTGCCAGAAGCTCGCCGAAGCGCCTGTTGTTTGAATGAGGGGAGAAGAGCGTCGTCTCATAATCTCCGAGGTGGCAAAGACCGTACGCCGAGAGCTCGTTTCCGCCCATCGCGTGAATAAGCCTCGCAACCTCGCGTGCGCCTCTCGCCATAAGAGGTCCTTTAAGTGAGGGGAGTCCCGCACCGTCAAGCACACCTGCGGCAATACCGATAACGTTCTTTGCCGCCGCGCCAACCTCGCTTCCGATTATGTCGTCTCCGTAATAGAAACGTATAAGCGGGCTTTTCAGCGTGTTAACAAGCTCGTTAACGAGGTCTCTGTTGTGTCCGTCAATAACCATGCAGTTCGGCTTTTTCTGAACGAATTCCTGTATATGACCGGGACCAACCCAAACCGCAAGCTTGTTTTTATCGAATCCGCAGGACTCCATAATTTCGGTGAGTCGCAGACCCGTGTCCTCTTCGATACCCTTCATACAAAGAATTATATTCTTTGCATCTGCTCCGAGCTCCTTTAAGCTCTTCGCAAGGGATCTTAACGCCTGTGACTTTATCGCGATTATTATAACGTCCGCAAAATCTATCGATTCCTTAAGATCGCAGGAGAGGGTAACGCTATCGGGGATCTTAACGTATTCGTTTTCGCGAGTCTTCATAAGCTCCGCAAAGGCTCGGCTCTCGGGCCTGCCCCATTCGGTAACGGAAAAGCCCTTGTATGAGAGATACCAGGTTATGAACGAGCCCCAACGACCCGATCCGAGAACTGTGAAATTCATATTATCTCCTCGCTTTTTGTAAGGATTTCATCTTTCTATACTACATTATACAATATTAACATAAAAAAATCAAGTCGTAGCATATATTGTTGCAGGAGAGATTTAAAATGACTAATCGACAACGTTTTTTTATGAACGGAATCCTTCTTACCGTGGTCGGCATTGCGATAAGAAGCGTTTCGCTTGGATTTAATTCATTTATAACACGAACGATAGGTGCAGAGGGGATGGGGCTTTTCTCGCTTATCGGCACGGTGTACGCCTTCGCCGTTACGTTTGCAACCTCTGGAATAAGCCTGACCGTGACTCGTCTCGTCGCCTCTGCAATAGGTGAGGGAAGAGTGGGGGCGTGTCGCGGAATTTTGCGTTCTGCGGTAGGATATGCGCTTGCATTCAGCTCGGTTGCATCCCTCGTTTTGTTCTTCGGGGCTGAGTATTTCGGAATCTGTATACTGTTCGATGCTCGAACAGTTGGACCGTTGCGCATTCTTGCTCTTTCGCTGATTCCGATTTCTCTGTCATCTGTTTATTCCGGGTATTTCGTCGGGGTTAAACGAGTTGCAAAAAACGCCGTGGTTCAAATCCTTGGTCAGATATTTAAAATTGGCATAACTACCTTCTTCTTGCTTCGCTATTCGAGCATTGGCGTTGAGTACGGTGTTATCGCGCTCGCCATCAGTATGACGCTATCCGAAATATGCCTCTTCCTCGTTGCCCTTATTCAGTATATAATCGATAAAAGGCGGCATTTGCCAAATCCCAAAACGAGTGAAAAGCACCTCGGCGGCATTCTTAATATGGCATTGCCGCTCGCCCTTTCCGCGTACGTGCGCTCGGCGCTTTTAGCTCTTGAGCACGCGCTGATTCCAAAGCGACTTCGCGACGGCGGATCAACTCAGAGCGAGGCTCTTTCATCCTACGGAATTTTACACGGCATGGCTCTTCCTATCCTGCTTTATCCCATAGCGCCCCTAAGCTCGTTCTCGGGGCTTCTTGTGCCCGAGTTTTCGGAGGGCGTTGCGCGAAAGGATGGAGACCGCCTCTCTCGCATTGCCTCCGAGGCAATAAACGCAACTCTTGCGTATTCTATCGGCGCTATGACGATGCTCGCCCTCTTTTCGGAGGAGCTTGGCTACGTTATATACGATTCTTACGAGGCGGGGAAATATATCCTCCTTATGGCGCCCGTCATTCCGATAATGTATCTCGACCACGTTTCCGACTCAATGCTAAAGGGAATAGGTGAGCACGTTTATTCAATGTGGGTCAATATCTCCGATTCATTTCTCTCTATAATCCTCGTCTGGTTTCTTATTCCGCGATTCAATATCGGCGGCTACGCGCTGGTTATCGTTATAATGGAGGGGTATAATTTTCTCCTTTCATTTTTGCGCCTTCGCTCAAGGATCAGCATTAGAATAACCCCCGTATCCTCCGTTCTTTTGCCGTTTGCTTCGGGATTCATTGCATCGAGTATTTCAAAGCGGCTTTTCACCTTTTCGGGATCTTTGACGCCACCCGTGTGGCTTTTTCTCGAAATTCTCTTCGCTGTTTGCGCCTTTTTGAGCATATATTTAATAATGAAGTATATCGGAAATGTAAACAAAAAGCGGCATCCGTGTTGATGCCGCTTTCTTTAATATATAAATTTAACGTTCGGGTAAAGCTCGGAATACTTGTTGGATATATCCTTGTCGCATATAACTATATCAATATCAGAAAGCGTTCCGAGAAGGTAGGTTGCCGTTTTTCCGATCTTCGTACTGTCGCAGAGCAGGATCTTCGTTTTCGCACTCGATAGCATTGCCCTTGCGCAGGGAACCTCGCTCTCATAATTAAAGAACATATTTCCGCTTGAGTCGATTGCCTGAACCGAGAAGAACGCGATGTCCGCTCTCATCGATTTCCACGAATTAACTACGGGATCGCCTATAAGCGCGCCTCTGTTTTCGGGGTTGACCGTTCCGCCGGTTGAGATCGTTTTCGTCGGAGAGAATGCGAGAAACGAGAGCGCTTCCACTCCATTCGTCACAACGGTCGTTCCTTTTATCGATGGGATAAGCTGGATAAGATAATATGCCGTGCTTCCTCCGTCACAGAATATTACCGAGCCGTTTTGTATCATTGAAAGGGCGGTTTCGGCAATCTTTTTCTTCTTTATTCTATTCTCCGAGAGTCTTATCTTAAACGGAATGTTTGCGCTGTCCGATATAAGAAGCTCAACACCGCCGTAGCTTCGCTGAACGATGCCCTTGTTTTCAAGTGAGGCAAGGTCGCGCCTTATGCTCGATTGGCTGATGTGTATTCTGTCGGCAAGCTCCTCGACCGACGCGTATCCCTGGTCGTGTAATATATCAAGTATTTCTCGTTCTCTTTTTGAGTTTTTCATATAAAATCTCCGTTCTTGCGCATTTGTGATAAGTTTTCAAGAAAAATCATATCGTTTTTCAATTTTACTTCAAGTGGTTGACACATATCTGTCTATTATTGTATAATAAAATCGTACAAATGTCAAGTTGAAATTTACGTTTCAAAAAAATGAGAAAATACGCAAAAAACGGAGGAAATATCTATGAGCATTGTGAATAAAGGTGTTGGAGCGGCTCGTTATCGCTACGTAGTTGTAATCGGCGTTGACGGAATGGGCGCGTTTTGTAAGGATTCGGAATCCCCGAATATAAGAAGGATTTTCAAAAACGGCGCTACTGCATACGATTGCATGAGCGTTTACCCCACGGGAAGCGCGGAATGCTGGGGCACTATGCTTATGGGAATTATGCCCGATGTTCACAAGCTGACGAATTATTATATTCTTGAAAATCCCAATCCCGGTGTACATAAAACCATATTCAGACTTCTTCTCGAGCAAAAGCCTGATACCCACGCTGCCTCCTTCTCTTGTTGGGGATCAATAAACCGTGGCATCGTAGAGGAAATGGATGGCGTAACTCGTGAAAGAGTTCCCGATTTTGAAGCGGGAAAGCGCGTTGAAGCCTATATCGAGGAGAATGGCGTTCCGGAGTTTCTCTTTATTCAAATGAATTCACCCGACGCCTCGGGCCACAAATTCGGATATGGATCAAAGGAGCATCGCGTTGATATCGATAAATGCGATAGCTATATCGGCGAGGTCTACGACGTTTATCAGAAGGTGGGAGCTCTTGATGATACACTCTTTATCGTAACCTCCGATCACGGCGGAACTTATTATCTTGCGGATGACGGCACGTCGAAGGGTACTCACGGCGGCGATTCGGATAGAGAAATGAAGGTGTTCTTTGGCGCTGTCGGCAAAGGCGTTAAGAATACCGTGCTTAAGGATGCTCGTATTCAGGACATCCCTGCGATCGTCTGCTACGCCCTTGGAATAAAGGGTAACGAGGGCTTGTGGGAGTCAAAGATCCCCACCGACCTTTTTGATAAAATCTAATTTTACACAAAGTGCGCAAAACGGTAACGATTGCGCACGAACAATTTCATTATAACGCGTATCTCAGGAGAAATTCGTAATGTGTGATTCAAAAAAACCGAGACCTGCTCCGTATCGCTACGTTGCCATCGTGGGAATCGATGGAATGGGAGCTTTTTGCAGGGATTCGGAGTCGCCGAATATCAGGCGAATATTTAAAAGCGGTGCTACGGCGTACGATTGCAGGAGCGTTTACCCCACGGGAAGCGCAGAATGCTGGGGCACGATGCTGTCGGGAATTATGCCCGAAATACATAAGTTCACGAACGATTCGATTAAAACCGATCCAAATCCCGGTGAGGTTAAAACGATATTCAGACTTCTTATGGAGCAAAAGCCGAATACTCACTCAGCCTCGTTTTGTTGCTGGAGCTTATTAAACCCCGGCATAATCGAGGGATGTGACGGTGTGACGCGTGAAAGGGTTGCCGATTGTGACGTTGGTAAACGTGTCGCATCTTATATAGAAGAGAAGGGTGTTCCCGAGCTTCTTTTCATTCAAATGAATTCGCCCGATGCCTTCGGTCACAAGTTCGGCTACGGAACTAAGGAGCATCTTGAGGTCATTGATAACTGCGACCGCTACGCAGGCGAGGTATACGACGCGTATGAGCGAGCAGGCGTTCTTGATGAAACTCTTTTTATCGTAACCGCCGATCACGGCGGAACGTATTACGTTTTGGAGGACGGCACTCCCGGGGGAACTCACGGCGGTGATTCCGAACGTGAAATGCAGGTGTTCTTCGGCGCTGTCGGTAAAGGCGTTAAAAATACAGTTCTTAAGGATGCCCGCATTCAGGACGTCGCCGCGATTGCTTGTTACGCCCTCGGAATAAAGGGTAACGAAGGCGTGTGGGAGTCAAAAATCCCAACCGACCTTTTTGAAATCGTATAAAATTCAAGGAGATATAGAATTATGAAATCAATGCGCAAAATTTTTGCAATACTCTTTACGTTAGCATTGCTTGCTTCTTCGCTCGTTATGTTCGCCTTTGCGGCAGATGATGAGCCGGCTGAAGCTCCGTATGAACACGTAGTCATACTTGGCGTTGATGCCTTGGGTACGTTCGGCACGAAAATCAACACACCCAATATCGATGCAATCTTTGCTGACGGAGCAAAGACGAACAGTGCACTCGTTGAAAATCCCTCCGCAAGTGCGCAGGGCTGGGGCTCGCTTCTTATCGGCGTTTCAGCCGACGTTCACGGGCTTACCAATTACAGCATAATGGACGGTGCGTATTCAAACGACGAGCTTCCCACCATATTCAAGCTTTTGAAGGATCAGGATCCCGATGCAAAAATGGTGTCGTATTGCGCCTGGAACTCAATAAACAACGGTATAATCGAAAACATTAACGGATTAGAGAAAAAGGCGGTAGGTGATGCTAATTTGCCCTCGGCAATCGATCAGTATCTCACGGCAAACGGCGCGCCCAAGCTTCTTTTCTGCCAGTTCAACAATCTTGACGCGGTAGGTCACAACACCGGCTACGGAACTCCAGAATTCCTTGATGCTCTTGAAGATATTGACGGATATATCGGTGATATTTACGAGATATATGAGAATGCGGGCATTCTTGATAAGACCCTCTTTATCGTAACAGGTGACCACGGTGGAATCAATACCACTCACGGCGGCTGGACACCCGAGGAAAAGTACGTATTCTACGGCGTTGCGGGTAAAGGCGTAAACGAAATGAGCGATTTCGATATGTTCATTCGTGATACCCCCGCAATAGTTACCTATGCGCTTGGTATCAAGGGTACTGAGGGCTGGGATTCCTACGTTCCCGAAGGACTTTTCGTTGACGGCGACTCTCTTCTCAAGAGACCTCCGACAGCGCCCGAGCTCGTCTATCCCAATACCACTCCCGAAGAGTCTAATGAAAAATACATAGGCAACTATATTGATATTGACGACCTTAAAGCGGGATTCTTCTTTGACGGTGACCTTTCAAACTTCGTTGATGGCAGCGACGTTGAGCTTAACCGCTACGTAGGCGCTTATGAAGATAAGAAAGCCGGAACTATCTATTATCCCAACGGATTATATAGCGAAGGT
>JAZLEH010000274.1:0-1853 GCA_045615165.1 Eubacteriales bacterium
GTTATTGAACGGAATCGAATTTCGATCTGCCGCAACACGCATAAATCCGATATCAAAGTTTGCGTTATGCGCGATAAGCATATCGTTGCCGACAAATTCGAGGAATCTTTCAACCGCTTCTTTTTCTTTCGGTGCGCCCGCAACCATTTCATCGGTTATGGAGGTAAGCGTGGTTATCTCAGGCGGGATATTGCACTCGGGATCGACGAAAATATCCATTCGGTCGATTATCTCGCCGCCCTTTATTTTGACTGCGCCGATTTCAATTATTTTGCAGGTCTTATTTGATAGACCCGTGGTTTCGATATCGAAAACGACCATCTCGTCCTCAAACGCGGGATAGCTTGAGCCGAATATACATCTTGCGGTGTCATTTACGTAATAAGCCTCTATACCGTAGAGAATTTTGAGGTCCTCGGTTTTCGCCTTTTCAAGCGCGAGCATAACCTCGGGGAATGCCTGCACGTTTCCGTGGTCGGTAACGGCGATCGCCTTATGACCCCAGCGAAGAGCGGTATTTATGATCTCGCTCGGCTTTATAAGCGCATCCATCTGCGACATATTGGAGTGTAGGTGAAGCTCTACTCTCTTTCGCTCTGCGGTGTCCATTCGCTCAACGTTCTTTATCTTCTTCATTCCTCTGAATGAAAGGAAAGGCTCGTTATCGAATTTATCCCTCATTATCTTGCCGAAAACTGCGACGTGCTTACCCGGCTTAAGATCCTTAAACCATCCGCACTCCTCTTTCGGAAGTCTTTTTTTCGCATAGATAGCGCTTGCTCCGTCGGAGATTCCGATGGTGAGGGAAAGCTTATCTCCCTCTCTGTTTTCTTTATCCGCAACCTCAAAAACAGTTCCGAGGAATACTGCGTTCGCCCTAGTTTTATCAATTTCGGAAAGGGGGACGGGATCGAGGATGTCAAAGTCCTCACCGCATATCAGCTCGGCATCCTTGAAGTCGTATATCGTAGGTCCCATTCTGTAACGCGTTTCGCTGAGCATTTCGTTATCACCGGTCATTGAGGATATTCCCTGCCTGTGATCGAAATCGTAGTAAGGGTCGTTTTCCCTTGCCTGCTCTTCACGCGCTTTTATCGCGTTTTCGCGATCTCTTATAAATTGCTCGCGGCTTGCATTTTCTGCATCGCGAAGCATCTTTTCTCTCTTTTGATTCCACTCCGCCTCATAGCTTTCGGCATTTGCGCCCGACTGAATGGAAAAGGTGCGCTTAATACCGTATCTTGAGTAAAGGATATTAGAAAGAATTGCCTCCGTATTAGCGTTCTTTACGAAATCAACGCCGTAAGCCGAAAAAGGCAGGTATACGTTAATACACTCGCCGTCATCAGAATATTCTGCATTAGTGAAGAATCCGATCGTTACCGCGCCGCAAACCGCCGCCTCTGCCGCAATCTCGCCAAGCCTTGAAATATCGTAGAGCGAAGGCGGAAAATGAGGAAGGATCTTAAAGGACTGCGCGCTGTAAAGCTCACGGCATTCGTCCTCTATTTCATATATAATTTCGGCATCCTCATGCTCGTCGAACCAAAGGTCGACCTCAACTCGCAGGGGATCTTTATTATATTTAAACTTAGCGTCGCGAGCGCGTGACAAAAGATTCTCTTTTTCGGTAGTGGGCTTATATCGCCCGAAAACGTCAAAGAAGCTTTTCTTATCTCCTGCCATTATCTCACATCCTTCATTATTTTTATCTCACGGATAAGCTCGTCCACAAGCTTATCCTCACTTATCTTTCTTACAATTTCGCCCTTTTTGAATAAGAGCCCCTCGCCGATACCGCCGGCGATTCCTATATCAGCCTCACGAGCCTCGCCCGGTCCGTTTACTGCGCA